>DMRV01000043.1:0-7369 GCA_003456455.1 Flavobacteriales bacterium | reverse complement strand
TGATATTGGATGAGGCTGATAGAATGCTCGATATGGGTTTTCATGACGATATCATGAAGATTGTAGAGTTGACTCCTAAGTCAAGACAAACAATGCTGTTTTCAGCCACTATGCCACCGAAAATTCGGAAGCTGGCGGAAAAGCTTTTGAATAACCCAATCAATGTTGAGATAGCGGTTTCTAAGCCATCAGAGAACATCAAGCAATTGGCATATTTGGTTAATGATGACCACAAAGATCGACTGTTGGAACTTCTAATGGAGGAACAGGGAGATGTAAGTAGTTGCATCATTTTCTGTTCTCGTAAATCGGCTGTGAAATCTGTGAATAGGACCTTACAAAAGAAAGGTTGGAAGTCTCGTGCTATTTCTTCGGATTTAGATCAGAAAGAGCGAGAGGATGTGCTTTCAGGATTTAGGAACAAGAAATTCAATTTTCTTGTAGCTACCGATGTGATGTCTAGAGGAATTGACATTGACAATATTGAGATTGTGGTTAACTACGAAGTACCAAAAGATGCTGAGGATTACGTTCACCGAATTGGTAGAACGGCACGTGCTGGAGCTTCTGGATTGGCCATTACACTTATTAACGGATTTGATGTAAACGGTTTTGGAGATATAGAGAAGTTGATTGAGAAGACCATTGAAAAGCCTGCTTTACCTGGTGGATTAAGAGGTCCGGAATACAATCCAGGAGAGAAGAGAAGCGGTGGCGGTGGTCGTGGTCGTCAAGGTGGAGGAGGAGGAAAGAAGCGCTTTGATAATAAAGGTGGAAGCGGAGGCGGAGACAGAAAGAAACGTCCGTTTAACCCTAATTGGAAAAAGCGTAAAAATCCAAGTAGTGGTTCCGGTGGAAATTCAGGCGGTGCTGCAAGCGGGAATTCAAACCCAAGCTAACTGGTGAAATCGATTGAATGAATTAATGACTTATCAATTCATGGTTTCATTCTCCTAATTCGATACCCAATATAGAATCCGCCCCAGGGATAAATTGGTTTTTTGTCAAAATGCCCGATAAGTAAGTTAAAACCTCCACCAACTATTATCCCAGAAGTGATATGAATTTGTAGGTCTGCATTGAAAACATAACCAAGCCTTACCCTTCCTTCAGAAACAATAGGAACAATTCCTCCTCCAACACCACCACCTCGGTAGTTTTTCATTACTCTCAGACCAGCAATGATAGGTAGGGTTAGAACGTTAAACCCGATTGTTTGATTGTCTGTCCGTCTTCTGCTTGGGTAAACCCCAACACCTGTCCTAGCAAACGCTTGAAGAAGTTCATTTTTAATTAGAGGGAACGAGTACTCATAGTTTAAAGACCAAAGAAGTCCTGCGCCAAACCCTTCAATATAAATGGCGCTGCGAGTTAGGTCTCGCAAACTTTCCTTTTCAAGGCGCTCAATTTCTCGTATGGATTTTCGTTGGATACGATTTAGCTTACTACTAGATAGACTTGCTCCCGATTCCTGTTCTAATAAAGAAACTTTGTCTCTTTTGAGTAACCTCACCTTACGCCACGAACTGTGAAGCTCCTTTGACGGAAAGCGATACCCGAATGTGATTCCTCCCCACGGATAAACTTGCCAAGTTTCACCAATTGGCAAAATTGGCATGTCTTCATTGAAACTACCAATAGCGTAAGCATCGACTCCGAATATGAAACCATGTTTTTGCTCATATCGATATCCGAGAGAGAAAAAATACTGATACCGCTGATTATAGAACTTCGGCTCAGACCAAATATCCCAATCAATATGTTCACGACCGTATTGGTAATAAATACTCGCTCCTAGACTAAGACTAAGTTTGCTTTCGCCTGAGCCATATTTGGTAGATAGGCCAATAATATTGGCATAGATTGCGTCAGGCTGGAATAAACCACCAAAGCCAACGCGAGCATCAAAATTCCATTTGCCCTTGCTTAAGAATCGGAATTCAGCGTTGATGCTTGGAAACAAAACCGCGCCACTAATCTCCTGTGTGATTGAAAATTTAGAAAGTTTTGGAATGGAACCAGATTCAACAATCAAAGAATCATTCTCTTGAGAAAGTCCAACAGCAACCAATAACGTAAATAGAAAAGTTAACCCCGTTTTCACAGAGTTAAGTTAACCATCTAACTCACTCAACTCTAACCACCTGAATTCTTTTTCTTCCAATTCGGAAGAAACGCGTTGAAATTCTGCTGATATTTCCATTAGCTTTTCGTGGTTATCAACTACAGATTCCATTTCTATTGTGAGGTCGGATTTGCGCTTTTCCAGCTTTGGAATATCAACATCAAGCTGTCCTAATTCACGCTTTTCGTTGAAACCCATTTTGCCTTTGGAGGCTTGGCTTTCAGTTTCTTTTTGAATTTTCTTGGCCGTGGCTTTTTGCTTCTTTTCGTCTTCAAGGGCAAAACGATATTTATCGTAATTACCCACAAACCCTCTGATTTTTCCAGCCCCTTCGAAGATGAAAAGCTGATCAACTAGCTTATTCATGAAGTGTCTATCGTGTGTTACAATAAGCAGACAGCCTTCAAATTCCAGAAGGAAGTCTTCCAATACGTTTAAGGAGAGTAAATCCAAATCGTTGGTTGGCTCATCTAGAATTAGAAAGTTTGGATTGGCTATGAGAACTGTAAGAAGATACAATCGTTTTTTCTCCCCTCCACTTAATTTATCGATGTACTGAAAATGCTGACTTCGAGGAAACAAGAAACGTTCAAGTAACTGAGCCGCAGAAATCGTTTTTCCTTTTTTAAGGGGAATGAATTCAGCAATATCAGTAATGACTTCCTTTACGCGTTTGCCTTCCTTCATTACCAAGCCATCCTGTCCGTAGTAGCCGTATTTAATCGTGTCACCTTTTACGATTTTACCGCTATCAGGTTCAATCTGCTCCATAATCATTTTTAGAAGCGTGGACTTTCCGCTTCCATTGGCACCAACAATTCCAATACGTTCGCCTCTCCTGAATTTATAATTAAAGCTCTTTAATAGCACATTCTCGCCATAAGCTTTGCTCACTTTATGGAATTCAAGAATTTTGCTTCCCATGCGCTGCATGTTCACTTCCATCGTGAGTTCGTCTTTCTTCAGGTTGGTTTTTGCAACTTTCTCGGTATCGTAAAAAGCATCCTCTCTCGATTTGGACTTAGTGGTTCTCGCCTTTGGTTGTCTGCGCATCCAATCTAATTCCTTCCGGTAAAGGTTTTTGGCCTTATCCACATTGGCGTGTTCCACTTCTTGCCGCGTGGCACGATTGTTCAGATATGTGGTGTAATTGCCCTTATGCTTGTAAAGCTGACCATTGTCCATCTCAAGAATCATATCGCAAACCTCATCCAAGAAAACTCGGTCGTGCGTTACCATCAGAATGGTTCGTTCAGACGAGGCCAGAAACCCTTCTAACCATTCAATCATCTCAATATCGAGGTGGTTGGTGGGCTCATCCAGAATCATCAAGTCCGGTTGCTCAATCAGCATTTTGGCCATAGCTACACGCTTTACCTGACCACCAGAAAGGGTTTGAATCTTCTGCTCAAAATCTGTGATGTTAAGCGATGTGAGAATTTCTTTCGCTTGCGCTTCAATATCCCACGCTTGATGCCTGTCCATTGCATCGAAAGAACGTTGCATTCGGTCGGTGTCACCTTCATCAAGCATCGCTTCTTCATATTCCCTAACCACAGACATAATTTCGTTGGTTGGGTCATAAATAGCATCCATCACCGAATGGTTTGGATTCAATTCAGGTTCTTGCTGGAGATATCCAATTGAAACTCCGTTTCGAGTGACTACTTCTCCTGTTTCAGACGGTTCTAGCCCCGCCAAAATGCGAAGCATGGAAGTTTTTCCTGTGCCATTTTTGGCTACGAGAGCCATTTTCTGGCCTTTGTCAATACCAAAGGTGATGTCTTGGAAAAGGATACGTTCTCCGTAAGAACGAGAAAGGTTTTCGGCTGATAGGTAATTCAAGGTTGTCTTCTAAACGTCTGAACTAATTCGTTCAGGCCGCGAAGATAAGTCTGTTGAACTCTAAAGTTGCTGTTAATGCTTAGAAATGACGTGCCATTCAGAACCGCTATACATAAGCAAACCGCCCTCTTCTTTTTTGAGGTCAAAATCTTTTAAAAATTTCTGATTACCTACGTTCTTTTTGAACTTAAGGTCCTTGTCTGAAGTGTTAATTAGATAAATGATTTGATTTAGAACACCATTCTTAAAACCTCTTATTTCATTGTCGTCATCATCGGAGGTTACATGGATGAACGACACTCCGTCCACATCTAAGTTGGGCGTATTGCCAGTAGTGACATTTAGATAAAGTGTAGTTCCAGCTCCTGGCCCACCTGATGGAATTGCCTGCGTTGCAAGCTGTCCGTCTGCATCTGCTACCACCATTCTAGTTCCTGTACCTTCAAGGTCATCCATTTCTACCGTTCCAGCTGTGTGAAACGCGGCATCTGGATTACTAACTCCAATTCCAACCTTGCCGTCACCTTTAATCATCAAGCCTTCATTATCCCCATCGGAGCTTATCCAACTGCCCGACATTTCAAGATTCCGTGATGCTTTGTGCGTTCCAAGGTCATCACCTAATCCTTTCCATTGACTTCCATCGTAATAATAAAACCCCTCGGTTTCATCTGTTTGGTAAACCATAAGTGAAGAGGCTGGACTCACAATCTCCAATTTTTGACCTTCTGTCATTCTTGGAAGGAGCATCCCTTTTTTAATTGCGAATCCGGAAACGTCTAAATCTAAAATGGCTGTGGCATCAGGGGCTGAGTTAGTATTGCTTATTGATACCCCTTGGCCAGAGGAAGAAAAACTCACCACTCCTGCTACAATCAACCCTGTAAATCTCTTTGTTGCCTTTTCCATCTCACGTTCCTTTGAATTAAAGTTACATGGGAAATGGATTTAATTTTCAAATATTAGATATATGAAAACCCGTTATTCGACTTGTACTTGAAAAACCTCTTTCAATCGATGAACAACCTTTTGAGTTTTAATATTGAGACATGCGTTATAGCATGTTTGAGTTGAAAGGTTAGGTTGATTTTAGGTTTTAGTCTTCGTCAAAACCTTCTCTGCGATACTTGCTGCCGTAGCAGAACTATCACATTTTGCTAACTCTTCAGGAGTTCCTTCAAACACAACCATTCCACCACCTTTACCGCCTTCTGGACCAAGGTCAATTACGTAATCGGCACATTTGATTATGTCGGGGTGGTGCTCAATTAATATGATGGAATGACCATTATACAAAAGTGCATTGAAGGCTTTTAGGAGCTTGTGAATATCATGGAAGTGAAGACCAGTGGTTGGCTCATCAAAGATGAAAAGCGTTTTACCAGCATTCTTTCCTTTGGTAAGGAATGAAGCTAGTTTGATACGTTGCGCTTCTCCACCAGAAAGAGTGCTACTGCTTTGCCCGAGTTGTACATAACCCAAGCCAACTTCTTGTAGGGGAGCAATTTTGCGAGCAACTCTAGAATTGTATTCCGTGAAGAATTCCATAGCCTCATCCACCGTCATGCTTAGCACATCGTGTATGGTTTTTCCTCGGAATTTGATTTCCAGTACTTCCTGTTTAAAGCGATGACCCTCACAGCTTTCGCATTTCATGATAATGTCAGCCATGAATTGCATCTCAATCTTCACAGTTCCCTCTCCTTCGCATACTTCGCAACGGCCACCCGCTACGTTGAATGAGAAGTGCTTGGGCTTGTAGCCACGTAGTTTGGCTGCGGCCTGTTCTGAGAACAGCGAACGAATCTCGTCATACGCTTTTATGTAGGTAACAGGATTGGAACGTGTAGAACGTCCGATTGGATCCTGATCTACAAACTCAACATCTTCAACGCGGTCTAGGTCTCCTTCTAACCGTTCAAACTGACCAGTTTTTAATCCGTATCCACCAAAGCGTTTTTTGAGGGCAGGGTAGAGGATGCTTTTCATCAGCGTACTCTTTCCCGAACCGCTAACTCCAGTGATTACTGAAAGACAACCAAGCGGGAACGTTACATCAATTCCATTAAGATTATGCTGTCGAGCACCAATCACTTTCAGTTTTCCTTTTGGTTTTCTGCGCTCCTTGGGAACAGGGATTGCGAGTTTGCCGTTCAAATAACCTGTGGTGAGTGTGTCGGTACTCTTCATCATTTCTTTCAAAGTGCCTTGAAAAACCACTTCGCCACCGAGTGTTCCCGCTTCGGGACCAATGTCTACAATCATATCTGCGGCACGCATAATATCTTCATCGTGCTCAACTACAATTACTGTGTTGCCAATGTCGCGTAGGCGCTTTAAGATTGAAATGAGTCTTTCCGTGTCTTTTGGGTGCAATCCGATACTCGGTTCATCCAAAATGTACATCGAACCAACGAGCGAACTTCCCAGCGAACTAGCCAGGTGTATTCGCTGCGCTTCGCCACCAGAAAGAGTTGCGGACTGTCGGTTTAAGTTCAAATAACCCAATCCAACATCTTTCATATAACCTAGGCGAGATGTAACTTCTTTCAGAATACGCTTGGAAATTTCCTGTTCAGTCTTTGTGAGTTTTAAGCCGTCAAAGAATTCAGCCAATTCGGTAATTGGCATCAATACTAAATCGGAGAGGCTTTTGCCGCCAACCTTAACGTAGGTAGCATCTTTTCTCAGCTTCGTTCCACGGCATTCTGGACAAGGCGTTTTTCCGCGGTAGCGAGAAAGCATAACGCGGTATTGGATTTTGTAACTGTTTTCCTCCAACATTCGGAAGAAGGCGTTCAGTCCTTCAAAATGTTTGTTGCCATCCCACAGTAGTTGAATCTGCTCTTCGGTTAAATCGTAAATCGGTCGGTGAATAGGGAAATCAAACTTATTTGCTGAATGAACGAGTTGATTTTTGTACTTGCTCATGCTCTCGCCACGCCAGCACACAACACCTTCTTCAAATATGCTCAGGCCTTTATCTGGCATCACTAAGTCTTCATCAATTCCGATGATATTCCCGAATCCCTCACACTTTTTACACGCTCCGTAAGGATTGTTGAAGCTGAAAAAGTGAACGGAAGGCTCTTCAAATCGAAGCCCATCTGCTTCAAACTCGGTGCTGAAATCAGTAGTGTCTTCTTCAATTTGAATAGAGCAACGGTTGTTTCCTTCGGCAAGAGCCGTTCTGATTGCTTCTGCAATTCGTGTGTTCTCTTCTTTAGAATTTGTGACAAATCGGTCAATAAGAACGGAAAGCTCATTTCCTTCAGCCAGAAAGGAACTCTCATCAATCTTATCAATTCGTTCAACAACTCCGTTGAGTTTAATTCGGGTGTATCCTTGGCCTTTGAGAATTGTGAACCGTTTGCTCAATGCGTCCTTTGGCATTACACC
>DMRV01000162.1:2207-4866 GCA_003456455.1 Flavobacteriales bacterium | reverse complement strand
ATTCGTACTATAATTCGCTGTCAGCGTTCCGTAGAATATTATCGAAATCGTTGCGTTGGCTGAACGGTTTGCTGTTTGGATTGAAGATAAAAGACACGCAGGGCGGTTTGAAGGGATTCAATGCCAACGGGCGTGATGTGTTCCTGAAAACCAAGGTAAACCGCTATTTGTTTGATTTGGAATTTATTCAGCAAGCATCTAAAACCAACCTGAGAATGCAGGCGGTTGATGTGGAACTGAAGCCAGAGATTATTCTTCCATCGCCTAGTGTAATGGTGCTGCTCAAGGAATTGAATAATTTCGTTCGACTTCTATTTACGAGATAGTGCGGTTTAACAAACATGTTTTCTTTTCTGCGCTTGTGGTTGTGCTGCTGGCCGTATTGATGTGCTTCCGCTTTTTTGGGGAGATGCTGCTGCACGCAGATGAGTTTCTTTTTGGCGCGTCTGGCGATGGATTGAAAAACTATTTCGCGGTGGCATACCAGGTTATACATGGCGAGGGAACATGGTTTCAAGGCATGTTGTACCCGTATGGTGATCACCTGATGTTTGCCGATGGACAACCGCTGCTTACCAAGATTCTTTCGTGGTTTATTGAGCCAGATGTAAACAACGGCACCCAGATTATTGCCATTATGAACCTGCTAATGATTGGCAGTTTGGTGGTTACCGCTTGGTGTGTGCATCGCTTATTGGTGTGGAATTACGTAAACCCATGGTTTGCTGTTCCGTTCTCCATTACCATTGCTTTTCTCAGTCCGCAGGTAGCCCGGTTTATTGGACATTACGCCTTGGGCTACACGTTTTTTGTACCGATGGGCTGGTTGCTAATTGCTGGGTTTGCAAGAACCAATTGGCCGTGGGTGTGGGCGTTCTTAACTTCTATTGTGGTGGTTTTATTCGGATTCTTGCACCCGTATTACCTCTTCATATTTGTAATATTACTTGGTACAGTTGTAGGTTGGGAGCTGCTGATTAAGAAGTTCCAGTTTAAGAAGGTAGAACAGCTACTAGCGAGAACGTTTGCCATTCTTGTACCCTTAATTCTGTTTATGGCCTACCAGAGATGGGTAGATCCGTACACCGACAGACCCACATCGCCATCAGGAATTTTCAGTTACATGGCATCGTTCCAGAGCATATTTGTGCCTGTAGCCGACCCCTTCCGTAATCTGTTTCACAATTACTTCTTCCGCATATTTATTCCAACAAGTTGGGAAGGAAACGCCTATGTGGGCATGGTGGCTTCGTTTACTGCCTTTGTCTCGGTATTGGCATTGGGCAAGCGGGTTTGGAACAGAAAGTGGAAGGTGCTAACGCACCCTGTGCTACCTCCTGTTCTAAAAGCTGCTTTCATCCCGAGTTTTATCACCTTGCTATTTGCCATGGGGTTGTTCCACAACTTGGGACTGTACTGGCTTTCCGATTACATCTCTCCCATTAAACAGTTCCGTTCGTTAGGGCGTATTGCATGGATTTTTTATTACATATTCTCGGTTTGGACGGTCTATCATTTGTACGCGCTCTTCCGTCATTTTAGGTCTGTCGCTAACGGTAGGTACACGTACCACATTTCCGTCCTCGTTGGGCTTTGCGCTTTTCTCTGGATGCTAGATGCCATCGTGAACATCAAGCACAATAAAGCGATGATGCAGAATCGTACGGCACAAGAGGCTTTCTCAGATAATTATGTTTCTGAGTGGGAAGCCGCTGATGTTGATGTGGTGGAGTACCAAGCTATCCTTCCCCTGCCAATGATGTTGGTGGGATCTGAAAAGATTGGGTTAGAAATGGGCCACGAGAGTTTGAGAAATGCAATGATTGGTTCGTTCTCTTCCGGACTTCCCATTGTTGGTGGGGCTATGTCCCGCACCTCTTTAGATGTAACCGAAAAAACGGCACAGCTAATTAGTGATTCACTTTTCCCACGAACCATTCTGGATGATTTTGACCAAGAGAAAAAGATTCTGATTTTACAATCGAATGAGCCATTATCGCTAGAAGAAAAGCGGTTGATTTCTAATGCTGAAATGGTTTTTGAGAGTGACGCGTATCGCCTCTATTCTACTTCGTCAGACAGTATCAAATCTTTATACGCTCATGTTTCTACCTTACTAGGTTCTGTTTCATATTCAGAAGATTATGGTTACCTGATTCCTAAACAATTTACAGCCCTAAGCGAAGACCTTTGGGGCGCACCAGTCTACGAAATGGAGAAGATGTATCACTTGCTCGATACGGTTTTTCCAACATCAGAAACATTAACCTTTAGCTACTGGGTAAAGGTGAATCCTGATGACGAACTCTTACCAAATCGTGTGTATTCTATTGATAGGGAATGGAAATCGGGTGGAGGTATTGGCAACAGTCCCAACTTGCTAGATAAGTGGCTACTGGTTACTGAAGACATTGAAACCGAGGCCGGCAAACACCACGCGTTTGTTATTCACGCCAGAGGCGGAATTATTGGTCGATTGCAACTTCGCAAGAAGGGAGAAACCATTATTCATAAAGAAGGTGAGTTGGTGTTTATCAATAACATTCCAGTACGCTAACATTATGAGGTGGATTGCGGGGTTTTTTGTGTGTATTCTTCTCACCGCGTATTTCCATCAGGGCAAAAAGATAAACGGGGTAATTTGGTCTGACCAAGAAGG
>DMRV01000162.1:0-2196 GCA_003456455.1 Flavobacteriales bacterium | reverse complement strand
TAATGGTTGTACAGAGGTTGAAACAGAGAATGGCGAGCGCATTTTTACCAAATACACGTATGGTGTAGCGTTACTGGAAAGTCCGTTTTTTCTTGTTGCGCACACTCTAGCTCCTGTGCTTGGTTTTGATCGTAACGGACGCACCCTGCCGTATATATGGGCGGTTATGACTGCTGCCATCTTTTATGTGCTTCTTGGACTTTTTCTGCTCGGGAAATTGCTACGTACACTTCGCTTTGGAGACACCGTTTCATGGTTAGTTCCGCTTGGGCTATTACTTGGTACCAATCTTTTCTATTACACTTTTCGCGAAGCGGGAATGTCTCACGTCTATTCTTTCTTCCTGTTCTCCTTACTCATCTATTCTTCGCATCATAAGTGGGAAACAAAGAAGCTTGTTTGGGATGTGATAAGTGCCATAACGCTGGTAATTATTATTCTAATAAGACCAACTAATGCCATGGCGATTTTCATTCCCTTGCTTTGGGGAGTTGACCCGAAAAATGTGATGGGTAGAGTTAAATCATTTGCAACAGATTTCCGCTGGATGTTGATTTTCGTTGTTGCGACCCTCATCATCTTTTTACCTCAGCTTTTGTATTGGAAAGCAACAACAGGAAGCTACGTATTCTATTCTTACGGAAGCGAAGGATTCCGTTACTGGAACAGTCCTAAAATGCTCCATGTACTCTTCAGCCCACAGAATGGTTGGTTGGTTTATTCGCCACTTGCTATTGTCGGTCTGTTTGGAATTGGATTTATGATACGGTACAAAAAAACAGGATGGCTTCTTCCAACTGTTCTACTTACGTTGGCTACCTATGTTTTTGGTAGTTGGTGGGCATGGTGGTTTGGTGGAGCATTTGGGCATCGCTGCTATGTAGATTATCTGCCGCTCTTAGCTGTACCAAGCGCAGTTACGGTAAGTAGGGTTATGTCGGCTTCAAAAGCTATCAAACGGTTGACTGCTACCGTGTTCTTTATTGCTGTTTTTGTGAATATCAGAATGTCAGACATCTACCACGGAATGTGGGATGGCCCCGATTGGGGATGGCTTAACTACCTCGAAAAATTGGCGAACGTTTTTTACCTCTAGCGGAGCAGCAAAAACGTTCCGAAATACTTATGCGGAACCCCAAGTATATCTACCGTTTCAATCTTGTAAGTGTACACGCCTTGCTGCACATCTTTTCCTTTAAAGCTTCCATCCCAGCCATTATCTAAGCTGGCAGAGAAGAAAAGTTCCTGATTCCAACGGTTATAGATAATCATGTTAAAATCGAGTACGCTTTCGCCCTGCGGAATCCACGTTTCGTTCTTGGTATTATCATCAGGCGTAAACGCATTGGGTATGTAAAACGTGTAAAGGGGGTTTACCTCTAATGTGCCCGAAATGGTATCCATGCAGCCATTAGCTGTTGTTACAATTTGGGTGATAGAATAAACGCCTGTATCAGGATATTCGTAAGCCGTTTGCATGGCGGTTATCTGATCGCCAAATGGTTCGTTAAACGTGAACTGGCTACTTACCACACTATCTGCTAAATTGGTAACAGTCACTTTAGGGTCAAGAATATTCAATACTTGAGAACTCATAGAAAACAAAGCCGATGGTTTTTTATAAGATTGGATATAGGCACTTTTAGTGATGTCATCTGCGCAGCCTTCTCCCGTAACCACACTTAGATTAACTGAATAAACACCTGCTTCATAGGTGTTTCCTGGGTTAGCTTGCGTGGCAGAACTGCCATCTCCAAAATTCCAAACGCGGTACAGAGATCCGCTTGTGTGTACACTTTGGTCCTCAAAGATTACATTGAGCGGTTCGCAGCCATCTACTACATCGCTTGTAAAATCGGCAATAGGCATGGCGTACACATCAATTTCACCAACAAACGTGTCGCTTACACATGTGTTATCGGTAACAACCAGAGAAACCGTTTGTGTTCCGGGAGCATTAAAAATAACTCCTTGTGGGTTCTGATTGGTAGAAGAATTGGGAAAACCAACTGGACCAAAATTCCAGCTAAACGTAGCGCTTGGGCCAAAGAACCCGCTTGCCATCAAATCAAACGAATTCACAGGAAAGCATTTACCGTCTGGTATGGCAAATTCGGCAGTAGGCTCTGGTAAAACAGTTACTGCAACTGTATCTCGGTTCTTACAACCTTGTTCTTCGGCAGTAAGCACGTAATC
>DMRV01000125.1 GCA_003456455.1 Flavobacteriales bacterium | reverse complement strand
AATTCGCTTCATAGATGACCTTAATGATGAGTACTTCCGAGAGATTTATTCGGAGCGTAACTTATATCTTAGCCGATAACCACGTTACAATCGCATGACAGGCGTATTCAAAACCATATTAATTCTGGTAGTTATCTACTACGCATGGAAGCTGCTTTTTAGGCTTTTCTTCCCTGTTATTGCCAAAAAGGTGGTGAATAAGGCGCAGCAGAATATGGAAGACAGAATGCGACAGGCGCAGAAGCGTCAATCAGGCTATTCGTCAGATGACTACGAAGGAGATGTAGTCATCCAAAAAGGAGCTGAGAAAAGAAAGCCAGGCAGCGTTTCCGATTCAGATGGAGAGTATGTCGAGTTTGAAGAAATCAAAGAATAGTAGCCGTTCAATGGCTTCCATCCATATTTTAATTCCACGTAATGGATAAACTTAAAAACTTGCTTCCGCATTTTGCGGCCATTCTACTATTTGCTTGTATTGCGTTGGCTTATATGAACCCGCTTTTGCAAGGCAAAGAACTGTTTCAATCAGACATTGTCAACTTCCTAGGAATGAGCAAGGAGATTGTCGATTTGAGAGAAGAAACTGGAGAAGAAGCACTTTGGACCAATTCCATGTTTAGTGGAATGCCAGCGTATCAGATTTCGGTTTTGTATCCCAATAATTGGAGTCAGAGAGCATTAAAATTAGTCAAACTCGGTATTCCAAAACCAGCCGATTACTTGTTTCTGATGATGGCTGGAATGTATTTCATGTTTTTGATAATGGGAGTTGGTTGGCGATATGCCCTCATTGGAGCAATAGGTTTCGGTATGGCATCTTATTCCGTCATTATTATTGAAGCAGGACACAATTCCAAAGCGCATGCTATGGCGTATATGGCCCCAGTAATCGGGTCCATTTTACTCACCTACAAAGGACGATATCTGCTTGGTTCCGCATTGCTGGCGCTCTTCCTCTCGCTGGAACTTGCTACTAATCACCTTCAAATAACTTATTATTTGCTGTTGGTTGTTCTCATTTTGGGAGCAGTAAAATTGGTTTATGCCATTAAAAGTGGGGAACTACCCAATTTCATGAAAGCCACTGGTTTGATGGTCGTGGCTGCATTGATTGCGGTTGGGCCAAATATTTCTGCGCTGTGGACTACTGCCGATTATGGTGAGGAAACAATGCGTGGAAAATCGGAACTAAGCTCAAAGAAAGAAAGCTCAGGGTTGGATAAGGACTATGCCATGCGCTGGAGTTATGGTGTCGCAGAAACATTCACGCTTCTCATTCCCAACTTTATGGGCGGTTCATCACAAGGAAGTCTTGATGAGAAGTCGGATGTCTATACCACTATGGTGGATAAAGGTATTCCGAAGAATCAGGCTAAAGGGATTATTGCCAACCTGCCGATTTATTGGGGAACCCAGCCGTTTACATCTGGGCCAGTTTATTTGGGTGCAATAATCTGCTTTTTGGCCATGCTTGGGTTTTTGGTTATCGAAGCCAAAAACCGATGGTGGCTAATTGGTGCCTTCCTCCTTTCAATTATGCTCTCGTGGGGACATAATTTTGCCGTGTTCTCTGATTTCTTCTTCTATTATGTTCCGGGTTATAACAAGTTTAGGGCGGTTTCTATGACATTGGTTGTTGCTCAGCTAATCTTGCCAATTGCAGCTGTCTTGGGGTTGAAGGGTTTTATCGAATCCACGGATAAAGTGGCAATGAAGAAGAAACTGATGATTGCCGCTGGAACGGTTGGAGGAATTTGTCTTTTGTTTTCAGTATTACCGGGTGCGTTCTTCGATTTCTCATCTGCAAACGATGCTCAGTTAGCAGGCGCTGGATTTCCAGATTGGTTGGTTGCGGCATTGCTAGATGATCGCCAGTCGTTATTGCAATCGGACGCAATGCGCTCGCTGATTCTTATTCTTATTACCGCAGGAATTCTGTTTGCAACCATGATGAATAAGCTGAAAGCAAATGTTGCTCTATTGCTGATAGCAGGTTTGACATTAATCGACTTGGTACAAGTAGATAAGCGCTATTTGGATAACGATGATTTTATAAGTGCCAGAAAGAACAAGAACGTAATTAGCCCAACGGCAGCCGATGAACAGATTTTGGCTGATACCGACCCGAATTTTCGAGTGATAAACTTGGCTGCTAACACGTTTAATGATTCGAAAACATCTTACTTCCATAAGTCAATTGGTGGCTACCATGGAGCTAAATTAAAGCGCTATCAAGAGTTGATTGACGCGTGTATTAGCAAGACAAATTTGGCGGTTTTGAATATGCTCAACACCAAGTATTTCATTACGCCAGATAAGGAAGGGCGTCCTTCGGTAAGAAGGAATCCGCTTGCTTTGGGCAACGCGTGGTTTGTGGATGAAGTTAGGATGGTTGATAATGCTGATGAAGAATTGGCAGCATTGAGTGAAGACGATTTTAATCCAGGCAAATTTGCCGTCATCGACAAGAAATTCGCAGATCAGTTAAGCGGTTTTCAACCATCAAAAGATAGCGCTGCAAACATCTACTTCTTGGAGTACAAGCCAAATTATTTGAAGTACGAAACCGAAGCTAGTACTGAGCAGTTGGCAGTGTTTTCTGAAATCTATTTCGCCAATGGCTGGAATGCGTACGTGGATGGTGAGTTGCAGTCACATATGCGAGCAAATTATGTACTGCGAAGTATGCGAATTCCTGCTGGTAATCACGAGGTTGAATTCAAGTTTGAGCCGAAAGTGTACGCTACAGGTGAAAAAATGTCGCTTGCTGGATCTATTCTTCTCGTACTATTTGTAATTGGCGGAGTACTTGGCGACATGCGAGCTAAGAAAGACTGAAAGTCTTGAAGAAAATTCTCATCATCACGTATTACTGGCCGCCTAGTGGAGGTGCAGGCGTACAACGATGGTTGAAGTTTACCAAGTACTTACCTGAGTTCGGATATGAGGTTCATGTGCTTACCGTTGATGCTGAAAAAGCGAACTATCCGCAGGAAGATGAATCGCTGATTTCAGAAGTTCCCAAGAATATTCATGTTCACACAACTAAGACATCCGATCCGTATGTGATTTATAGCTTGTTTGGCAG
>DMRV01000059.1 GCA_003456455.1 Flavobacteriales bacterium | reverse complement strand
TAACCGCAAACTGACAATTCGGAGAAAACAATCAAATCAACGTCCTCCGCTTTGGCAGAATTCACTTCATCAACAATCTTCCGCACGTTCTCCTCGAAGTTGCCAATGTGATAATTAAGCTGTGATAATCGTATTTGCATGTGTATAAAAAAGCCGAAGCTTTCGGCTTCGGCAAAGTTATTCTTAGTTCTTGATGTTAGAAAAGAATACCAACGTTCAAGGCAACGTGATGGAGGTTGGCGCTCAGTTCGAATGGCTTTTTATCACGGTTTTCATCGTATGTATAAAGTCCTTCGTCATCGTTCACTTTATCGTTATCTGGGTCTTTCATCAAATCAATAAAACCGTTGTGATAAGACACGCTAACGACTAATGCTGTATTTCCAGAGAAATTCCATTCAAAACCAGCTCCAATTCTAAGCTTTACATTAATAAACATGGTTTGGTTATACCGACCGATAAAATCAGTTTCTCCTGCAGAACCAAAATCTTCGGTAAAAACACCTGCAACGGTAGATGTATCAGCAGTTTGCCGTTGATCTTTTGCTTGTGAAGAAGCCAATATTAAAAGGTCGACTCCAAATTGTCCGAAGTAGGTAAAATAACCAATCTCATTGGTCATCAACTTAAGGGTGATTGGAATATTTACATAATCAAGTCGATGAGATCGTGTAAGAAGTCGATACTCTGTCTTATCCGACTGGTCGAGATAGCGCACATCTGCATCTGCACTAAAGTCTTCTGCATCTGCACTAAAGTTTAACGATGCGCCTGCCATCTTATGTTCCAACCCAAAGGTGATTGCATAATTATTTGTGAACGCATATTCTGCCATCAAACCATAACCGAATTTGGCTCGCACTTTATCAAGATTAACACCTTCTGTGTTTGTTTGAAAAAAGTCAATAGAAGGAGAAAGGTTGAATCCAATCTTGAACTTTTTCCGAGTATTTGGTCCAACGGCTTGATCCTGTGCAAAAGCTTCACAACCAAGCCCAAGAATCATCAATGTCAGAAGTAGGTTTTTCATAATTTCGTCCGCTTCAATTTGCTTCGCAAAATTACATGATTATTCGGGCATGAGATTCTCACTTCCAATCGCATTTATTTTACTGGTTCTATTCTTAACAGGATGCGAACATGACCCGTTGGATATTGATGTGACAGCGACCGAACTTGAACTTGAATTCCAACGCTTAGACCAAGACCTTTTCGCACTCAATCCTGCTGCAGGACAAACCAATACTGATGCGCTTTATGAAAAATACGGTGATTTCTTTGTTGATTACTGTGAAGGCGTACTTCGAATAGGCAATCCCGAAACGGAAGGTTTTCAGTATTCTGTTGCTCAATTTATTACAGATGAAAGTATGAAAACGCTGCATGAAGATGTGCAGTTCGAATACGAAGACGTTACTCCGATTGAGGAGCAACTCACCGATGCGTTTCGTTACTTCAAATACCATTTTCCAGATAGTACGATTCCAAAAATTGTTTTCAATATTTCCGCTCTCAATTACGCCATCGTTGCTACACCAACTACACTCGGAATTGGGCTTGATATGTTTTTAGGAGCCAATTATCCAATTTACCCGATGGTCGGATTGCCGAAATACATGTACGACAACATGAAGCCCGAGCAAGTAGTACCACAAGCAATGAAAGGTTGGCTGCAGGCCACATATGAGACAGATGCAAAACGAGAAACACTACTCGATTATATGATTTTTGAAGGCAAATTACTTTACGTTTTAGATGCAGTACTTCGCGAATCAGGCGATTCGACTAAAATCGGTTTTTCTACTGATGCCATGCAATGGTGTGCTGAATACGAATCGCGAATCTGGGCACATCTAGTAGACCAAGAACTACTTTATGCCACCGAGTACATGAACATCAATAAATGGATTAATCAAGCACCATTTGTTGCGGGTATTCCCAAAGACTCTCCTGGCCGATTAGGACAATGGGTCGGGTGGCAGATTGTTCGAAAATATATGCAGGAAAATCCTGAGGCGACCATGATTGACCTAATGACTAACGACAATTCGCAAGCCATTCTTGCCAAATCTAAATACAAACCCAAACTATAAAATGAGCGAATCTTCACAGATAAAATTCAACGTTACTCTAGACGAAAACCAAGTTCCAGAAAAAATTAACTGGCTCGCCACAGATGCAGGCATGGAAAAAGAACTTGACACCAAAGCCATCATGATTTCGGTTTACGATACCGAAAGCGAAGAAACCTTGCGGATGGATCTTTGGACTAAAGAAATGCGTGTTGATGAAATGAAACGCTTTTTTCATCAAACCATCGTATCCATGGCCGACACGCTCCAGCGAGCAACAAATGAAGATAAAATAGCGGCTGACATGCGTGAATTTGGACAGCATTTCGCTAAGGAAATGTTTCCTCAATAGGAATAGTTATTTTCACGCTGTGAATGTGGTTCTAATTTATTTGAACATATGAACTCACACGGTTATATTTGTGTAATTACAGAAAATCGATTCGATTAAAGATTACGTATCTGATGAAAATCTCAACCCCAACTAAGGCTTTCTCTCTCCTTATTCTTTTTGTGCTCAGTTTTGCACAGTTTTCAAGTGGGCAGAACGATCCGCTCATATCTAACAACGGAGCAATGTTCTTCATT
>DMRV01000183.1 GCA_003456455.1 Flavobacteriales bacterium | reverse complement strand
CCCTTGTTAATCAATTCAGGAACGCGATGTGCGAAAAACGAAAGCACTTCAGGCGTAACTGGCTTCTGCTTCAAGTTCTTCTGCATGGTTTGCGGTGTACCTTTCATGTGCATACAGATGTAAGGTGCGTTAAACGTGGCAGCCACTTCTGGTAAATTGGAATCAAGGTTTCCCCCAGAAATATCGTTGATGATGTGCGCGCCAACTTGTAAGGCTTTTTCAGCAACGACCGAACGGAACGTGTCAACAGAAATCAATGCATCTGAAAAACATTTAACAATCGCTTCCAAAGCTGGAATCATACGGTTGAGTTCTTCTTCTTCGGAAATGTCATCAGCTCCCGGACGACTGGAATAAGCGCCAAGATCTAAGATGTCCGCACCTTCGTTTAGCATTTCTTCGGCCCGTTGCAAAGCGGCATCTACTGAGTTATACTTGCCGCCATCAAAAAAACTGTCTGGTGTAAGGTTGAGAATGCCCATCACCAACGGTCGGTCAATTACTACCAACCTTCCTCGACAATTCAGAGTTTTATTCTTCGCTAAAAGCATACTTTTGCCGTTCATCTCAGAGCCGAAGTTAATGGTTCAAGCCGATGTTAGATACCAACTCACAATATGATAAAGCGATGGCCGAGTGCCGCGCCATCTTTGTAGGAAAGATGCAGGATTATGGTGCTTCGTGGCGCATATTCCGTTCGTCTTCCATCACGGATCAGCTCTTTATTAAGGCGAACAGAATTCGCAGTCTAGAAGAGAAGGGAATTAGCAAAGTAGGAGAAGGCATTTATCCAGAATACATAGGCTTGGTCAACTATTCCATCATGGAAATTATTCAGTTGGAAAACGGCCATGCAGATGAGGCTGACTTAAATCTTGACCGAGCGATTGATTGGTACGATAAGTATGCAGCAGAGGCCAAAGCTTTGATGGAGCGTAAGAATCATGATTACGGAGAAGCGTGGCGAGATATGCGTGTGAAGTCACTCACAGATCTAATTCTTGTTAAAATTCTTCGCATCAAAGAGATGGAAGACAACCAAGGACAGAGTGATCTTTCCGAAGGAATTGACGCTAATTTGTACGATATGATCAATTACTCGATTTTCGCGTTGATTAAACTTAGCGAGGCAAAGACAACTGATTGACGCTGTCAGTTTCGGCCGAAGTTTAAATTTGTTTCCCAAACCCACCAAAAATGAAATTGATTACTGACATAGCACGTTATTTTGTAGGGGTGCTTTTTATCTTTTCGGGTATCGTAAAAGCAAACGACCCCCTCGGATTTAGCTACAAACTGGAGGAGTATTTTGAAGAGTTTGCCAAGCTTGGCGAATACATCGGTTTTCTAGAGCCATTCTTTCATTTTTGCCACGAATATGCTTTGCCGCAGGCAATCTTTATTGTGATTCTTGAAGTGATTTTGGGTGTTGCCATTCTAGTGCGATTCAAAACCAGACTAACAGCATTACTCCTCTTATTGCTGATTGTCTTTTTTACGGTACTCACGTTCGCATCTGCTTATTTCGGGATTGTTAAAACGTGTGGCTGTTTCGGAGATGCCATTCCGCTTACCGCGTGGGAAAGCTTTTATAAGGACGTCATTCTATCCGTTTTCATTCTCATCATTTTCGTTCGCCAGAAGCAAATCAGTATTACAGAAACAGGAATGAATGATTTCGTTCTTGCCGGAGTCGGTTCATTGGTTATGCTGAAACTCTCGTATGATTTAGAGTGGTTCTTCCCGTTTTGGTTCACTGCTATCACATTTTCAGCTTTCTTCTTGATTCGACTTGTTGAGCACAGAAAAGCACCATTTTTCGTTACTATTTTGGCAACTGTTGCAATGGGCTTCTTCACCTTTTATACATACAGTTATCTGCCAGTTAAGGATTTCCGTGCGTATGCTCCAGGGAAAAGTATCGCTGAGCAAATGGAAGGTGTACCAGATAAATTGAAATATTTCTACATTCTTAAGGACAAGGAAACAGGGGTAGAGAAGGAGTTCGATAAGTTCCCAGAGAACTATCAAGAAACGTATGAGTATGTTGATTCTCGAACTGAGGTGATGGAAAAAGGTATAGAACCGAAAATCATGGACTTCTCCATCATGACTGCGGAAGGTGAAGATCTTACCGAAGACTTCTTGATGAGCGAGAACTTCACTTTTTTGGTGATTTCCAATGATTTGACGAAAGCGCTTGAACAGCCACAACAGCGGATTAACGAGTTGGCTAAGTCGCTGCAAGAGAAAGGTTACCGATTTGTAGGTCTAACGGCCAGTACGCCAGATGTTGCAATTGATTTTGCCCAGCGGAATGCTAATCCTTTTAACTACTTGTTTTGCGACCAAATCGTACTTAAAACCATTATTCGTTCTAATCCTGGTCTTATGCTGATTAAGGATGGAAATGTTTACGGAAAGTGGCACTACAATGACATTCCTGAACTTCAAGTTTTGGAGCTTGATTACCTGATTAAGGACTAAGTGATTCCCTACGTCACAAAAAAACTACTGTATAGTATTTCGGTGCTGTTCGGTATTGTGACCGTTGTGTTTCTTCTTTTTACAGCTCTTCCGGGCGACCCAGCTAGGTTGATGTTAGGCCAACGTGCCGACCAGTCTGAGGTGGAAATGATTCGTAAGGATTTAGGGCTCGATTTGCCTCTTTCTACGCAGTACTTCGTTTACTTAAATGATCTTTCTCCGCTGTCTTTTTACAATCGTACAGATGAGAACAGCCCTTACTTTTTTGAACAGGATGAGCACGAAAGTTCACTAGTGCTTTCTCAAGGTGAAAATTCGAATATTGTGCTTAAAGCTCCGTATTTAAGGCGGTCGTATCAATCGCGACAAACGGTGGTTGATATTGTATCTGAGGCGTTGCCCGGAACAGCTGTTCTAGCAGTTACAGCCATTCTCATTGCAACCGTTCTCGGAGTTTTGTTCGGGATTTTTGGAGCGCTGTACAAAGGTCAATGGCCAGATAAGTTGTTGATGATTTTCTCCATTTTCGGGATGAGTTTACCTTCATTCGTAGCGGCCATTCTTATTATGTGGGTTTTTGCCTACTTACTTGGAGATTTAACTGGATTGGAAGTTACAGGAAGTTTATACGAGATTGATGAGTTTGAAGGAAAACGATTGGTTCTGAAAAACCTACTTCTGCCAGCCATTACTTTGGGAGTTCGTCCATTAGCAGTGTTTATGCAGTTAACGCGGAACTCCATGTTGGAGGTCCTATCGATGGATTACGTAAGAACAGCTACAGCTAAAGGTTTGTCCTTTAGAACGGTTGTTGTAAAACACGCTTTGCGAAATGCTCTCAATCCAGTGATTACGGCCATTTCAGGTTGGTTAGCATCGCTTCTGGCAGGAGCTGTTTTTGTTGAAATTGTTTTTGGCTGGAAAGGGCTTGGTTTAATCATGCTAAACGCTCTCAATACCTACGACCTACCTGTAGTGATGGGCTGCATCATTTTAGTGGCCGTTATTTTCGTAATAATCAACATGTTGGTTGATGTGCTCTATGGTATATTTGACCCACGAGTGAGCATTAGTTGAAACGAAAAATGAATAAGGAGAAAAGGCGAACGGACGTTTTTCATTTTCTCTTTTTTCCTTTTAACTCATAAAAGAATGAGAAAGAATGTTGTAGCAGGTAACTGGAAAATGAACCTTTCAAAAATTGAAGGTTTATTGTTGGTTGAAGGGGTTGTTAATGGAATGAATGCGGAAGGTGTCAAGGTGATTTTGTCACCTCCATTTCCTTTTATTTCTGATGCAGTTACGCTTACAGCCCGTTCGGGAGTTTCTATTGCTGCACAAAATTGTCATCAGGACAAAAGCGGAGCCTATACTGGCGAAGTTTCTGCTGTTTCTCTTAAATCTTTTGGTTGCGAATACTGCATTGTCGGTCATTCTGAAAG
>DMRV01000164.1 GCA_003456455.1 Flavobacteriales bacterium | reverse complement strand
CCCTTAACACCAACTGCTTCTGGCGACATGGAACTAGGATGGTAGGCATCGTTCGAGTTACCAAACCCACGGACTTCTCCGTAAATGGTTTTTCCAACTGTGTCTTCTTCCAATTCCAAAACCAAATAAGCTGCTCCTTCGCCTAAGTTCAAGCCTTTACGGTTTGCATCAAACGGACGCGTTATCTCATCAGAAAAAATCTGCAACGAATTGAATCCATTTACTGTGTATTTCGCCAAGCTATCTACACCACCAACAATAGCGCGCTTGGCCTTTCCTGCTTTCAGCATCCGTGCGCCTTGCATAATTGAATTGGCCGAAGACGAACAAGCCGTGTTTATGGTGTCGGTATACCCACGAAGTCCGAATGCCTTTGCCAATTGCAATGTGTGCGCTCCACTACGGTACGAGCTCACGAAAGGAGATGGTTCTGTATTTGTGTTCGCATCAGCATAAATGGCTTCCATTTCTACCATACCGCTAACGGTTGTGGCAGATAGCAATGCTGTTTCAAAATCCTGAAGTTCTTCCTTAGACAAACCTGCGTCTTTTGTCGCTTCTTCAAAAGCAACAAACGCTAGTAATTCGGTACGGGTTAGCTTGCTATCAACTGATATTTTCAGCCTTGAAAGCAACGCCTCATTGCTCAACTTTATTTCTCCGAACAGGAGCTCTTCAGCATACTTTGAATTAAGAAATTGAGCTTTGCCAATTCCCGTACCTCCCTTCTGAAGTGAATTATGATTCTCGGAAGCGTTGTTTCCGATAGCAGAGATAACTCCGATTCCAGTTACAACAACTCGACTCAAACTAGGCTTCTTTCTTATTTGCCAGAATGTAGTCCGTCATGGTATTAACAGTAACCAATACCTTTCTACCCTCGGCAGGGTCTTCCATTTTTATTCCGTACTCACGTTCTAAAAGAACGCTCAATTCCAATGCGTCAATAGAATCCAAGTCGAATTTTGGGCCGAACAACTGATCCTCATCGTCTATATCTTCAGGTGTAAAATCCAAAAGGTTTAGGTATTCGATGATTTGTATTTTCAATTTAGCTTTTAACTCGGCTGCTTCCATCTTACTTTCTATTGGTCGGTAGTTTAATGCTGCAAATTAACTTAGAAATGTTGGCTTATGCCACGAGCTAAAATTCACCTTTCAACAATGCTGTTAACATGGTTAAAAGGATATGGTTCAAATGTGGAGTATTTGATTTAGATTCGAGCAAATCCAAAACCCTCACCTCTTTTAATCAGACTTCAAATGATTCTAACAACTAAGGTCGCAATTGCATGGTTAGTCTTACTTTTTCCGGTCATTTGCTTCGGTCAACTTAGTACTAGCGAAATTCTCAAATCAAACAAAAAATTTCGTTCTGAGATAAACCGTGATTACGCAGATTCTACTAAGTCTCCATTGACAAAAGAGGATTTTACAACGTTTACGGAACTTCCGTTTTTCCCAATAGATACCAACTTCTGTTTAGAAGCAGAATTCAAACGCTCAAAGAGGAAGAAGTCTTTCAAAATGGAAACCACAACCAGCCGCAGACCAATTTATGATGTATACGGCACGGCAACTTTTGCGTTAGGTGGGACGGAATATTCATTGAACGTATATCAAAGTCACCAATTGAGAGATACCGAAGAATTCAAAGATTATT
The DNA here is from genome assembly GCA_003456455.1 of Flavobacteriales bacterium. Classification (GTDB taxonomy): domain Bacteria; phylum Bacteroidota; class Bacteroidia; order UBA10329; family UBA10329; genus UBA10329. Next base: position 1,958 of record DMRV01000164.1, on the reverse strand, counting down.
TGTTTGTGCCCTTCAACGATCTTTCCAATGGAGATGAATCTTACGGTGGCGGTAGGTTTATTGACCTGAGCATTCCGGAAGGAAATACAATTATTATCGATTTCAATCAATCCTACAATCCATACTGCGCATACAGCGCCAGATACTCATGCCCAATTCCTCCGAAAGAGAATTTTCTGAATACGAAAGTGCTAGCAGGCGTAAAAAAACCGCACTAAAGAGCCCTACTTTGAGACAATCACAAACTCAGTTCTTCTGTTAGCCGAACGGCCTTCTTCAGATGAGTTGGAATTGGCCGGCTTCGTTTCGCCAAATCCTTTATGAGATAATCTGGAAGTAGAGATTCCTTCTTTCACCAATATATCTCGCACAGCTTTTGCCCTCTCTTCAGATAGCTTCATGTTGTCTGCTGGAGAACCCACATTATCCGTGTGTCCATGAATGGCCACTTTCATTTTTGGATTAGCCTTGAGATAAATAGCAAACTCGCCCATCATGTTAATGGATTCCTGATTGAGATGAAATCTATCTGTTCCGTAACGAATGTCATGTAGCTTGTACGCCTCTCCAACTTCAACTTGCTTCACCTCTACATCTACTTTCTTGATGTCGTTAAGTGTGCTATCTTTCGTAGATAAGTAGCGCGAGGTAAAAGCCGCGTCTTTCTTTTTAACGGTCATTACCATATCGCTGCTAAAATTCATTACGGCCACATAAGCACCAGTAAGCGAGTCTACATCTACCTCGGTGACCTCTTTCGTGTCCATATTTTTAAACTCAATTTTTGCATCGGTAATTCGCTTGTTGTTCTGGTCCTTCAACTTCCCTTTTAAGAACAAAACTTTCTCTGGACGAGCTTCTTTGTAAAGTGGAAAACTGAACAAATCCCAACCGCCAACGCCATCTTCTCGTTCGTTACTGCTGATAAACGCTGTTTTACCATCTACTTCCACAAAAAAGCCAACATCTGCACCTTCTGTATTAATAGGGAAGCCGATGTTTTTTGGTTTTGTCCAATTATGGGCAGAGTCTTGACGCACATAGTAGATATCGAAATTTCCGATTCCATTATGACCATCTGAACTGAAATAAAGTGTGTGGCTATCCTCATGAATAAATGGCGACTTTTCGTTTCCCTTCGTGTTAATCGTGGTTCCGAGATTGGTGGCTGCACCCCATTCTCCGTCTTCCCGCAAATGTGAAACGTACAAATCCATGTTATCGATGTCGCCAATTTCATCTTCCCGAATAGATACAAAATAGAGTGTCTTGCCATCAGGAGTTACCGTTGGCTGTCCTTCAAATGAGTTCTTACCATTTACCCCTTCCCCAACATTTATCGGCTCGCTCCAGCCGTGGTAGCTCCAATCGGAGTAAAACACATCACAATTCTTGTATCCATCGGCATTGTCGTTACAAATGGTCAAGAACATGCGTTTGTTGTCAATGGTAAGTGTAGCACTTCCCACGTTTTCGGTAACGTTGAAAGGGCTTGGCATGGCAGTTCCTTCATCAAAGTGTCCATCAGCCGTCCGCTTGCTGCGTGTAAACTCTTCAATCTCTTTTGCCGTTAGGTCGTTTTTCCGCTTTACAAAATGTCTGCGGATGTATAATGCGAATTCATTATCTGGAGAAATGATTCCCAAATATTCGTTACTGCGCGTTGAAATTCCTTTCACAACCTCTGGCGCAAACGGAACAGGGTTTGAATACAAGGAGTCGTAATAAGAGCACTGTGGTATCCAGTTTTCAACCTGTAAATACTTCTCCTCATAATCCTTCGGGTACCAGCGCGGATCGTCAAACTCAATAGTCAGAAATTTCTTGAAATGCTCCTCCGCTTCTTTGAATTCCTTGTTTTGCATAGAAATCAACCCCATGTAGTAATACGGATACATGTGATACTCTGGACAAAGATCTGCAACAGCCTTCATTGGCTTGTAACCGAAACCAATTCC
>DMRV01000449.1 GCA_003456455.1 Flavobacteriales bacterium | reverse complement strand
TGACACCTTTAGAAAAAAGCCCTCTCAATTTGAAAGGGCTTTCGGTAATAATTTCAGAAAGAGTTACTTGTTCCATTCTGGATAATCATCCATACTGAACATGTAATTCTTGTAATCTTCGGTGTGCTTGGCAATCAAATCATCACATGAGCCATCGCCATAATCGAGCGTTGCAACCCATTTCTCATCTTTAAAAAACTTGATGACTCCTGACACCACATAACCGCACTCTTCCGAATAAATAAGCGGTTCCACTATCACTTTCTTGTAGTCCCATTTATCTTCCTTGTTTTCTCCTAGAGAAACTGTTTCCGAGTTGCCTTCTTTACTCAAAAGTGCGTGATAATCATCCCCGTGTGAATAGTTTATTTTGGCTACTTCATTACCATCAACCATGTACTTTACTTCACCTTGTGTGTAAGGCATGGCATCATTCAGTCGCACAAGTTCAGCTACCTCAACCACTTCGTAATCTGTGCTCGGAACGGTAACAGTCTGGCCGTAACGAGCGGCATAGGCAATCATATTATCTTTCTCGTCCTTATCGAATTTTCCACAGGAAACGAGCCCGACCGAAGTCGCCAATAACAAGAGTAACGTGTTCTTCATTCTTTGTGACGTCTAGTTTATGAATTGAAAATAAAGTTGGGAAAATTTCGTGAATTAGCAGCAATCTTGACTTTCATTTAAGGTTTTTGATAACTCACCGCTAAATACGATAAGACTTTCCTAATTTGAGCCTAGATGATAGACCAGTATCTGGACATTAGAAAACGTAGCGAGGAGATTTGCGCTCCGTTGAAAACCGAAGATTACAATGCACAAGTGGCTCTGCACGCCAGTCCTGCTACATGGCAATTAGGTCACACTACTTGGTTTTTTGAAGAATTCATCCTAAGTAAACACCATGTTGAATACCGACGATACAGGAATGATTGTTCCTTCATTTTCAACAGCTACTACAATAACGTAGGAGACAGAACCAAACGAGACGAAAGAGACGAAATTGACTTCTCAATCGAAGAAGTTTATAACTATCGAAAATACGTTGACAAGCATATTGAGCTCTTGTTAAGTTTCGATTTTCCAAAGGAAGTATTACATCTATTGGAGATAGGAATGAATCACGAACAGCAACATCAAGAATTGCTGATTACGGATTTGAAATTCATGCTTAGCAAAAAGAAACCTGATGGTGTTTACTCTTCAGAAGGAGGTTTAGTTCATTCTTCAAACAATGAAGAAGGGTATATCTCAATTGCAGAAGGAGTCTATGAAATTGGCCATGTAGGAGATGACTTTTGCTACGATAATGAGTTAGGAAGACATAAGGTCTATCAGCACAATTTCGAAATCAGCAAAACGCTGGTTACAAATGGCGAATTCATTCAATTCATTGAGGCAGGTGGCTATCAAGATTTCAACCTGTGGTTAGATGAAGGCTGGGCTTGGGTCCAAAATGAGAAAGTTAACGCACCACTTTACTGGCAGAAGATTGAAGGGGAATGGCATCATTTCACGCTAGGCGGATTACAGAAGATCAATCCTGATGAAATTCTCTGCCATGTTTCCTTTTATGAAGCTGCTGCCTTTGCAGAATGGAAATGCATACGACTACCAACAGAGTTTGAATGGGAAATTGCCTCCGACCAATTTGATTGGGGTGAACGTTGGGAGTGGACAAATAGCGCCTATCTCCCCTATCCGAATTTCCACAAAGCTGAAGGAGCACTTGGAGAATACAACGGGAAATTCATGATTAATCAAATGGTTTTACGTGGCGCTTCTGTTGCTACTTCGCCAAACCACAGTAGAAATACATACCGTAACTTCTTCCACCCGCATTTTCAGTGGCAGTTTAGCGGAATACGACTGGCAAAGTGATTTGCGATAGACAATTGGCGATATACGATTTGCGATTATAAAAAAACAGAAAGCTAGTTCCTCCTTATAAAGGAGGTGTCGAGGAACGAGACGGAGGATTTATTGATTAAAAAAAATGGAAAAAACATTTGCAGAGGAAGTAGCAGAAGGATTATCAGCAAGCCCAAAATTTCTTTCATCGAAGTACCATTATGATGATGAAGGCAGTCGGATTTTTCAAGAAATAATGGCCATGCCAGAATACTATCTCACCGATTGTGAGATGGATATTATGAAGAACCGAGCAATTGAAATTTATGAAGCAACACGGTTTAAGGGGCACTTCAACATTATAGAACTGGGAGCTGGCGATGGTCTAAAAACCAAAGAGCTTCTTCGAAACCTCTTAGCCGTTGGAGCCGACTTCACCTTTGTTCCGATAGATATTTCCGAAGAAGCAATCAACTTGCTGGTAAAAAGCATGCAGGCGTCTTTGCCAGAACTTAAAATGAACCCTCAGGTTGGAGATTATTTTGAAGTAATGGATAAGGTGGAATCTGAAGATGACTGTCCGAATCTAGTTCTCTTTCTAGGTTCTAATATTGGCAACTTCAGACCAGAATGGGCCATTGATATTCTCCAACACATGAACGAACATATGCGTTCTGGAGATAAATTGATTGTTGGTTTCGACCTAATGAAAGACCCAAATCTGATTAGAGCAGCATATGATGACTCACACGGAATTACCGCAAGATTCAATCTCAATTTACTGAATAGGATAAACCGAGAATTGGGCGGAAACTTCAATGTCAACAAGTTTGGTTTCTATAGCTTTTACAATCCTGTCAATGGCGATGTAAGAAGTTTCCTCTTTAGCAAGGAACAACAAGAGGTGGAAATAACTGCTACCGAGAAGTCGTTCAAGTTTGAGAAAGACGAAATGATTTGGACAGAGCTTTCGAAAAAATATTCACCTTCTGGAATTGAAAAACTGGGTGCGGATGCTGGTTTCGAATTCAATCAGCACTTCGTAGATAGCAAGGGGTATTTCTCCGATAGCCTGTATTCTAAGCCGTAACTTCCTCGAATGGAAACCGAAACAGACATCATAACAGAATTGGTGCAAACGCACACTTCTGAGTTGGTAGCGTATGCGGCTAGCAGAGTGAAAGACCGGCAAGAAGCGGATGATCTGGTACAAAACACATTCATTGCCGCCTTCAAAGGATTAGATAATTACAAAGGAGAGAGCTCGTACAGAACGTGGTTGTTTTCCATTCTTCGGAATAAAATCACCGACCATTACCGCAAATTCTACCGAGGAAAAGACCAAGAAATAAGCAGCGATGCTTACTTCGACAAAAACGGTTCTTGGTTGCCAGATAAAGCGCCTTCGTCTCTGGGAGAAGACGAGCATTTGCTCGACAACCCTGAATTCAACGCTACATTACTGAGTTGCCGTGAACATCTGCCCGAAAAACAATTCGCTGTTTTACAGATGAAATACTACGACCAACTAGAAGCCGAAACGATTTGTAAGGAACTCGAAATTTCATCGACTTACTATTGGCAACTCATCCATCGCGCAAAACTTCAATTAAGAGATTGCCTGCAGAAAAATTGGCTCAATGAATAAGCTTAAGAACATATTGATGTTGTCTTGCCAAAAGGCCGCACAACTCATCGAGAAGAAACTCGAAACGTCTTTGAGTAGAACAGAGAAAATGCAACTTTCTATGCACACTAAAATGTGTCAGGCTTGCAGCAATTATCAATCTCAACAAGGATTAATTGACCAAGCACTAAAGGAAGATTGTAATTCGTCATCTAATGAAGCAGAATGCGAAGATTTAAAGACTTCCATTCTCCAGCAATTGAAGTCCGAAGGCGAGAAATAATCGTCCGTTTTAAGTTCAAAATTCGCTTTTTTCAAAAATATTTTCATTTCAAGTGTAAGGAACTCCAAACGACATCGACCATCATAGTGTAAATCACAAAAACAATACACTATGAAAACAATTGCAAGTTTATTAATGGCCGCAGTCCTGATACCTGCACTAAGCGCTTTCGGACCAGTTGACGCACCTTCTTGGAAGATAGACGGAAGTCACAGTTCAGTTTCCTTCAATGTCAACCACTTCTTGGTTCCAGTTGAAGGTCGTTTCAACAATTTTGAAGGTGAAGTAAAACTCGCCAAAGACAACCTGCTCAACAGTTCTGCAAGCTTCTCTATTGACGTGGCAAGCGTTGACACGAGAGACGAGAAAAGAAACAAACACCTTCAAAGCGGTGACTTTTTCGATGCTAAGAAATTTCCAAAAATGACGTTTGTTTCAACCAAGTTTGAGGACAAAGGAAATGGCCAATTAGTAGTTCACGGGAAACTGACCATCAGAGATGTGACCAAGGAAGTTTCTATTCCGTTCAAGATTTTGGGAGAAATGCAACACCCTATGAAAAAAGGCATGTTGGTTTCTGGTATTCAGCTTGAAACCACCATTAACAGAAACGACTATGGAGTTGGATCTGGAAGCTGGGCCGCTACAGCAGTAGTTGGAGACGAAGTAGATATTAAAGTAACGCTAGAGTTGACACGCAACTCATAAACATTGGTTAGGTTGGTTGAGAGGGTCGCTGTTCCTTTGGTTCAGCGGTTCTTGTCGTTTAGGCGGCAATCATCCAAATTTCAAACACATACATTCACAAATCTTGGTCGGGCGCGAATTCCAGTTAAACGGAAATACCTATTCCGTTTTCGTTGACCCAGTTGGATTTGCCCTCGGGATTATGAAAAATGGTTCAGAAACGGAACGCGTTTCTCTAGATAATCTGACTTACATGCAAACCGTTGAACCTTGGAAAAAGTGGCTTTCTGAAGCTGGATTTAAAGACGAATTAGACCTTTCACTTCATTACGATTTACCAGACAACGATTTGTACAAATTTGATGCTTTCAGCAAGCCGGATGATGCAATTATAAACCTATGGGCGAAGAATAGAACCATTGCAAATTCAGCCTTCGAAAACTTAAACAAATCGGTTGGAGTTCCATCTGACATCAACATATGGCCGCACCACTTTGACACAGGAACTTACCACGAACTGTATAAAACAGATGGAGCAACTGACCGCTCGATTGGAGCAGGTTTCAACCCTGCGGATGCAATGGTCTCAGAACCTTATTACTACATCTACGGTTGGTACAAAGACAAAGAGATTGATTATTCAGACAAACCAGAACAGGAAAACGGGAAATGGATTGTTAGTGACTGGAAAGGAGCCGTACTTCCTATCTCAGAGGTAAAGGACCAATCGACAGTCGATGACTTCTACAAAAACACATCAACTTATTTAAAAGACAAACTAAAATGAAAGCAATTTGGAATGGCCAAGTTTTGGCCGAAAGCGACAAAACCGTTGTAATTGAAAACAACCACTATTTCCCAGCGGATTCTACAAACAAGGAATTCTTCAAATCATCTGAATACAAAACGGTATGTCCTTGGAAAGGAACGGCCGCATACCATTCAATAGAAGTGAATGGAGAAACCAACTCAGATGCAGTTTGGCATTATCCACAAACCAAAGACTCTGCTAAGGTTATCGAAGGAATGTTTGCATTCTGGAAGGGCGTAGAAATCACCAAATAAATGAAGGAACCTATAGCTATTGCTAAGTTATCAGAATTAGAGAACAGAAAACCTGCCCATGCTCAAATCGAGAACATCGATTTGGTGGTTGTTCGGTATGAAGAAAATGTAAGTGTATTGTACGGAAGATGCTTGCATCGCGGAGCCTTAATGTCAGATGGAAGTGTGGTTGGCGATAATCTCATTTGCGGATTACACGGTTGGGATTACCGAATAGATACAGGTGTTTCTGAATACAACAATGCCGAAGTGCTTAATAAATTCACCTCTGAAATTCAAGGCGATGATGTGTTGGTTGATGCTGCGGAAATCCGCGAGTTCGGAGTGCAGCATCCGCAGCCTTTTAACCGCGATAGCTATTTAGGAGATTACGCTGATACGCACCCAGAACCATCAGAACCGTTTACAGGCTACATCAAAGAATTAGCTCAAAATGGATTGAAGAATTGGGGGCATCACGGTCCAACTGCAGCCATGGGAGTTGACCGCACTACCCTACCAAAATGGGAGGATATTCAGTTTTTACCTGCACAGTTGGCGAGGCGTCCGTTGTTGGATGAAGAGAACGTAACCACCAAAGTTGTCATCGGGCCAAAAGCCAAGAAGCCATTAGAATTGGATATTCCTTTGTTTGTTTCTGACATGAGTTTTGGTGCGTTATCGCGCGAAGCGAAAATTGCTTTAAGCAAAGGCGCAGAAATGGCTGGAACGGGAATTTGTTCGGGTGAAGGCGGTATGCTTCCAGCCGAGCAAGAAGCAAATAGCCGCTATTTCTACGAATTGGCTTCAGGAAAATTCGGCTTCAGTTGGGACAAAGTGAAGAAAGCGCAAGCGTTCCACTTCAAAGGTGGACAAGGAGCAAAAACAGGAACAGGCGGCCATCTTCCAGGAGAAAAAGTAAGCAAGGAAATTGCAGAAGTACGAGGTTTAAAAGAAGGCGAAGATGCAATTTCCCCAGCGGCTTTCCCTGATCTAAAAACCATTGAAGATTTCAAGAAAGTAGCCGAAGAAGTTCGCGAGAAAACGGGTGGAATTCCAGTAGGGTTTAAAATCAGCGCAGCTAGAATTGAAGCAGACATTGACTTTGCACTTGCCGTTGGTGTAGACTACATCATTCTGGACGGACGAGGTGGCGGAACAGGTGCTGCTCCTACCATTTTGAGAGACAACATTAACGTACCAACTATTCCAGCATTGGCACGAGCCAGAAAGCATTTAGATGCCGCTGGAGTAAAAGACGTGACATTGATAATAACTGGCGGGTTGCGCGTAGCTGAAGATTTCGCAAAAGCAATGATGATGGGTGCAGATGCCGTAGCCGTTTCCAATTCAGCATTACAGGCAATTGGATGTTTGGGAATGCGTGCTTGTAATACGAACAATTGCCCCGTTGGTATTGCCACGCAGAAAGAAAATCTACGTCAGCGGTTGATTATACAAAGTTCTGCGAAGCAGCTTTCCAATTTCTTCGGAGCTACAACAGATTTAATGAAAGTTATTGCTCGCTCTTGCGGCCATTCAGATTTCAGTCAGTTCAGTTCTGAGGATCTTAGCACGTACAATTGGGAGATGCATAAACTGGCAGGAATTCCTTATGCTGGAGTTAATCCTTAAATTCTGTTAACCGGAAAATATTGATTAGTTCTGGCGTTATTTGAAGTATGAAAACGACCAACGCCATATTATTTGCTGGAGCCATTGTTTTGGCAGCATTCTTTTTAGGAAAGGCTTATGTAGAACGAGCCGAGAGAGATGGAACAATTAGCGTTACAGGACTTGGTTCCGAAGATTTCGTGTCTGATTTAATTGTGTGGGAAGGTAGGTTTGTACGAGAAAGCAATGATTTGCAAGTTGCTTATTCGGTATTAGAAAAAGACAAGAAGATTATAAAGGAATATCTCCTATCGAAAGGAATAGCGAAAGAGCAATTGGTTTTCAAAGCAGTAAGCACTGCGGAACAAACAGAAGCTCAATATCAAAACGGGAATTACATTGGCAATCGGTTTGTGGGTTATCAACTCTCGCAATCGCTCGAAATAGAATCGGCAGATGTGAAGAAAGTTGAAGAACTCTCTCGCTCCATTACTGAATTGATGAATAAGGGCGTGCAGTTCTATTCGGAAACTCCGCGCTATTACTACACTAAAATGGCAGACTTAAAGATTGAGATGATTAGAAAGGCAACAGAAGATGCCCGCTTAAGAGCCGAAACGATTGCAACAAATTCAGGTAGTGATTTGGGCGACTTGAAATCGGCTAATATGGGCGTTTTCCAAATTACTGGGCAGAATTCTAACGAAGATTACAGCTGGGGTGGAGCTTTTAATACAGCTGACAAGAACAAGACGGCATCTATTACCATGCGTTTGTTGTATGAAGTGGATTGATATTATAGGTTATTTTTTAAAAACACGAAAGCCGCAGCCATTCCACTAGGGAACAACCACGGCTTCGCCAACTAAAAACATCTTTAATTGTAGGCTGAAAGCTGGTGTTCTCGGATGTCTAATCCGATTGTTTCTTCTTCAATATCTACTCGTATACCAACAGTTTTCTTTAGAATAAAGAAAACCAAAAAAGCTAACGTGAACGTAAAAGCGCCTATGGCTGCAATGCCAATTAACTGCGACATGAGCGTACCAACTCCATCACCATAATCGCCAAAAATGGCCACCGCTAAGGTTCCCCAAATTCCACAGACCAAATGAACAGATGTTGCTCCCACGGGATCATCCAATTTCATTTTATCAAAGGCAGTTACAGATACAGGAATTAAAACTCCCGCAATGAAACCAATCATTATTGCTGCAGGAACAGAAACGCCATCTGCTGATGCCGTAATGCCAACTAGCCCTCCTAAAACTCCATTTAAAACCATAGATAAATCGTAGGTTTTAAACATGATTAGAGAAAGTATAAAAGCACCGATTGCACCAGCTGCTGCTGCTAATGAAGTGGTAACGAAAACTTTAGAAACTAGACCTGGATCTGCTGAAAGAACCGAACCACCGTTAAATCCAAACCATCCGAACCAAAGTAAAAACACGCCCAACGTAGCTAATGGCATGCTGTGACCTGGGATTGGATGAATTCCCTTGGCGCTGAACTTTCCTTTTCTAGGACCGAGTAAAATAATGGCGGCAAGTGCTCCCCAACCGCCAACGGAGTGAACGATGGTAGAACCTGCAAAATCATAAAATCCGCGAGCGTCTAACCAGCCTGAACCCCATTTCCAAAAACCAGTTATAGGATAGGAAATAGTAACAAAAAGCGAACAGAAAATTAAGAACGGAACAAGTTTTACTCTTTCGGCAACAGCTCCTGAAACAATGGTGCAACATGTAGCTGCAAACATGGCTTGAAAAATAAAATCCGTCCAATACGTGTAATCTGCATATCCTGAAGTTAAACCGCCTTCTGGTAGCGTTAAACCAAATCCAGAAAAAGCGAAAAAGCCACCTTCATTTGTACCCGGATACATAAGATTGAACCCAATTAGGTAATACGTGAGCAAGCCAATGCAAACAATCATTATATTCTTGAATAAGATGTTTACCACATTCTTCTTCTGGACAAAACCTGCTTCGAGAGCAGCAAAACCTAGATGCATGATGAACACGAGCACAGTTGCCACCAAAATCCACATGTTATTAGCAATGAACTTAGCTTCGTTTGCTGCATCTAAAGCTTGTTGTGCTAACTCTAATGATTCGTTCATTCTACTTTTCGTATCGTACAGTTATTTGTTAATGGCCTCATCATTCTTATCCCCAGTTCGGATGTTTATGACCTCATCTACATTGGCAACATAAATGAGCCCGTCACCCTTTTCCCCCGTTTTAGCAGCGCCAGCAATGGCATCAATAGCACTTTGTGCAAATGATTCCGTTACGAGTATTTCAACCTTAATTCGGGCAATAAAACCTACATCATATACGGCTCCTCGATACGACATAGAATCTCCTTTCTCGTGCCCACACCCTTTTATTTCGTAAAAACTAAAAAAGTCGATGCCTTTTTGATGAAGTGCTTCTTTTACTAAGTCAAATTTTGACGCCCTAATTATGGCTTGAATCTTTTTCATTCGTGATTGAATTATTTAATTCTTAACCGCATCTATTTGTGCGGAAGTTTCAGTTACTCCGTTTTTAATCGGTTGTGCTGAGACAGAATCTGCGCTTACAACAAGCATAGCAAAAAGAACAATTAAAATAAGTACCCCTGAAATAATTGGGCTTGCATCAAATGTTTTCTGATTTTTCCTATCCATGCCGCGAATATAATGGGGCAATTTGAGAAAAATCATGAATTTTAGTTGTACGACTATTATTTTACGATGAGTTTTTAACAAATTCATACTATACGGACGGGTATGCCGCTATAATTGGGGTTTCTCAGAAAAAAGAAACTAATAGGTTAATGTGGAAACGGAATCTAGTTCCTAATTATTTCGGAAAATAAATCGGACTGCGCTGGTTGTACTTCCTAAGATAAAACATGGACGTCTGCTTTTGGTCTCGGACAGATTGATTGAGATACTCGCTTAGAAGTGCGACATCGTCTTGAAGTAAAAAAGACATCAGCTTTGGAGAAACAGTATTGAGGTCGCCCGAAGCAAGCTGTATAAATTCGCCATTAGAGAAATCGAGCAGCATTTGAATAGAAACCGATTCTTCAAAGGAATTCATCTGGTTGTTTAACATCGGATCGTTCATAGACATGCCTACTCCCGGC
>DMRV01000450.1 GCA_003456455.1 Flavobacteriales bacterium | reverse complement strand
TTTCGAAGAAGCTCTTTGGTTTTTTGACCATCGCCAGCTCCCAGTTCTATAATGTTGAAGTGCCCCTTAAACCGTGTTGCTTCATAAATTTCAATTGCTCGGTTCTTCATAATATCCATCTCACAATTGGTGAGATAATATTCGGGCATAGCCATGATTTCTTGAAAAATCCGACTGCCTTCATCATCATAATGGTACTTGGATGAGAGAAACTTCGGACTTGCCGATAGTCCTTCTGCTACTTCTTCTGCAAATGTCTTTTCCATTTATTTTGCTAGTCGTATTCCGCTAAACTGCCACTGAAAATGTGGGTGGAAGAAGTTGCGATATGTATTCCTACTATGATTTGGAGAGGTGGCAACAGAACCGCCACGCAGCACCATTTGGTTGATCATAAACTTACCATTGTATTCGCCTAAGGCACCTGGCACTTTACTGAAATTAGGGTAGGGGAGATAAGCACTGTTTGTCCATTCCCAGCGGTTGCCCCAATTCAATTGCTTGGAAGCAATTTCCCATTCAAACTCCGTTGGTAACCGCATTCCTTTCCATTCTGCAAAAGCGGCAGCTTCGTAAAAAGAAACGTGACAAAGGATTTCGTTCGGCTCGATTTTCTTTAATCCACCCAGGGTAAAATGATGCCATTCGCCATCAACTTTCTGCCAGTAAAGTGGTGAGATAACTTCCTCTTTTTGAACCCAAGCCCAACCTTCATCTAACCAGAGGTTGAAATCTTGATAGCCACCTGCCTCAATGAATTGAAAGAATTCATCATTTGTTACCAGCGTTTTGCTGATTTCGAAATTGTGCTGATAGACCTTATGTCTTCCTAACTCATTATCGTAGCAAAAGGCATCTCCTACATGACCAATTGGGTAGATTCCTTCTGCAACTGAGATATATCCTTCTTCATTGTTTAAAGAATGAACTAAACTTCCGTTTGACGAGTAAACCCCATCGGGTTTCTTTTTACTAAGCATGAATTTCAAATCCGTAATCAGCAATTCTTGATGTTGCTGTTCGTGATTCATTCCAATCTCCAATAGATGTAATACTTCCTTTGGAAAATCGAAGTTTAGCAGGAGCTCAATATGCTTGTCTACGTATTTTCGATAGTTATAAATTTCTTCGATTGAGAAGTCAATTTCGTCTCTCTCGTCTCGTTTGGTTCTGTCTCCAACATTATTGTAGTAGCTGTTGAAAATGAAGGAACAATCATTCCTATACGGTTGGTAATTATCATGGTGTTTATTCAGGATGAACTCCTCAAAGAACCATGTTGTGTGACCTAACTGCCAAGCCGCAGGACTGGCATGCAAAGCTACTTGGGCGTTGTAATCTTCGGTTTTCAACGGAGCGCAGATTTCCTCGGTCAGTTTTCTGATGTTGAGATAGCGGTCAAGCATTCCGCTCAAATTAGAAAACTATTTCGCCATGGGCATGTCGTGAGGTTTATTGAAGAGGTTTTTCCTGTACTATTTAACTGAATTATCGTAGAAATTATAATGAGACGGTAGGGTAGAACTGTATTCCATCGGTGTAAGGATGAAACGAATCATAAACCAAAACAAGAAATCATGAAAAAGCTACTGACCACAATTGTCTTTCTTGGAATTTTAAGTGCAACTAGTTTTGCACAAGAAAGCATCATCTTACGAATTATTGAGGCACATGCTAACGGAGTTTCTAAAATGATAATGACTGATGAAAACGGAAAATCGTCTACCATTGCCCTGAAACCTGCTTTGTTTGATGCGCCCTTTGAAGAAGCCCTTAAAGCGAATCAGGAGACTGTTCAGAAAGCAATGAATAAAATCCTGAGTAAAGGATTTTCGTTGCAGAGCATGAGTACAGATTCAAAAGATGTTCTTTACACGCTAATGGTTTTTACCAAGGAAGACTGACATAGAATTGACACGCGACCAGTTCAAATATTGTTTTGATGAGTACTTCGATGCCATTCGAAGATATCTCGTATATCGAGGTGCAGATTCTGATCTGGCAACGGACATCACACAGGATGTTTTCATGAAGTTGTGGGAGAAAAAGTTGGATTATGAGGAAGGCGGCACCAAAAGTCTGCTCTACAAAATGGCAAGTGATGCGTTCATTTCGCATTTCCGAAAAACGAAGGTGGCGGCCAAGTATGAGGAGTCAATGGAAATGAAAATCGAGACTGATGATCCTGAGAAGCAGCTACAATATAAAGAGATGGAGTCTACCTATCATGCTGCGCTAAATGAACTGTCAGAAAAGCAACGGGAGGTATTTCTGATGAACAGAACGGAGGAGATGACTTACAAGGAAATAGCCGAGCAACTCAACCTAAGTGTAAAAGCAGTGGAGAAACGGATGAGCCAAGCGCTCAGTTTTCTGAGAGAACGATTAATAAAGAAGTAGGGTATAGCCCATAAAACACGGTTTACAGAAGCAATGAGTTCCAAAAAGCAACATATCAACGAAGAACATCGGCTGCCCGAAGAATGGGAAGAAGTTGCTGGTAAGACACAACCGAAGTTCAACAAGGGCAAGGAAGCTATTTGGTCTGAAATGATGAGCCAAATAGATGAACAATCCGAGGAAACGAAGGTCATTCAAATGAACTGGTTCAGATATGCCGCAGCTGCCGTGTTGGTACTTGCACTTACTTCTGCAAGTTTCATGAGGTTCTACACGGAAACGATAACTGCGCCTGCTGGACAGCATGCTAGCGCGTTGCTCCCAGATGGTTCTCAGGTGGAACTAAATGCGGCTTCCGAAATCAGTTTTC
>DMRV01000255.1 GCA_003456455.1 Flavobacteriales bacterium | reverse complement strand
AACCGTATCCGAATTCTTGCTGTCTAAGTTTCCAGTGGGCTCATCTCCCATAATAATTACGGGGTCATTAATCAATGCTCTTGCAATTGCAACGCGCTGTTTCTGACCTCCAGAAATCATTGTAGCTTTTTTGTTCGCTTGGTCGTGGATATCTAGCAATCGAAGTTTCTCCATTGCGTCTTCTCGGATTTCGTCCAAACTCTTTATTCCCAATTTCCGAGCGGGAAGCATCACATTATCAAGCACGGTAAATTCTGGCAAGAGGTAATGGAACTGAAAAACGAATCCTATTTTTTCATTTCTCAATAAAGCCAGTTCATCGGCAGTATTGTTCGTAATCAGCTTCTCATCTAGCAAAAGTTCGCCTTCGTAATCTGTATCCATTGTAGAGAGGATGTAAAGCAAAGTCGATTTACCGCAACCCGATTTCCCCATAATGGAAACAAACTCTCCATGGTCGATACTGAATGAAATGTCTTTCAGCACATGAAAGTCGACCGGAAAACGGAAGTGCTTCTGAATATTTCTCGCTTCAAGAACCTTGCTCATTGCCCTCTAATTATTTCAACGGGATCAATTTTCTCAGCTTTTTTAGCTGGCAGATACCCCGCAAGGAAAGTGGACACTAAAGCGAACGAAATACCAATGAGGTAATACGTGTAGTCGTACGTAATAGGGTATGTCGTAATCGTGGGTAGACTTGGTGTGTTGTACGGGATATTATCGATGATGAAGGACCCAGTTAGCCCAAGTAACAGCCCCATTATACCACCAACCAATCCAATAAGAATGGCTTGACTCATGAAAATGAGCTTAACATCATTTCCCGAAAAGCCTGTTGCCTTAAGAATGGCGATGTCGTTCATTTTCTCGTAGATGAGCATGTTGAGGATGTTGTAAATCCCAAACCCGGCAACGGTTAGCAAGGTGATGGAAACCACGTATGTGATGAGGTTTCTTGCGGCTGAACCCGTATCGAACTGCGCGTTGGCCGTTTTTATATCGATTGCAGTGAGCTTATGTTGACTGCTGATTTCTTTGGACATTTTTGGAGCCAATTCCATGTCCCACAATTTCACGTTGATATCGGAGATGTAGTCGTTGCCGCCACCCTGTAATTGTTGCGCTGTTTTGAGATTTACGTAACTCTGAACGTTATCAACTGTAGCCAATCCGCTTTGGAAAATTCCTACTATTTTGAGGGGAATAATACTTCCATTCACGGCTTTAACCTGAACACGATCGCCAATGGTTACCGACATTTTGGTGGCAATTCCAGAACCGAGAAGAATGCCCTTGTTGTTCTTAATCAGGTCCTTGGGCTTTCCCTCAACGATATAATCTCCAAAATTGAAAAGATCCACTTCGTCAATTACGTTGATACCTGTGATGATGCCGTTTAATTGTATGGAACCCGCTAAGTAGAAAACATTGGCGTTAACCTGTGGCGTAACGCCTTTTACACGTTCGTCTTTTTTAAGCTGAGAGATAAGTGGCAATGCATTATGAATCCTAACCTGACTTTGTTTTGGTTTGATAGAAGAAACAATCTTCATTGTGTTTTCAAAATCGGTAATCAGGTCTATCGGTTGTGATTCGCTCGGCTCAATTTCGTTGTAGATATGAATGTGTGGCGTGCGGTTCAGAATCAAGCCATCAAGAAGACCGTTCAGGCCGGTCATAAAACCAATCATAATGATGAACATGCCAATTCCGAAGGTGACGCCCAAAGCGGCTATGCCCGATTGTTTAATTCTCGAAAGAAGGTGAGTTCGGGTTATATCAAATATGACACGATAATTCGTCATTGAATTAAGGATTCAGCAACACCGAATTTGTGTCCAAACCCGAGGTAATCTCCAGCCATTCCATGTTTCGTTTACCAATGGTTACAGTTACTGCACCTTTTTTTGTCTTTACTTTATTGCCCTCAAAGAGGTATTCTGATGGAATAACCAACACATTTTCTGACTGAGCTGTGATAATGTTTGCCTCTCCCGCAAGACCGTTGTACAACCCTTCTGGAAGTGAAACGAAAGTAGCTTCAACCATAAAGGTTTGTGTTTGCTCATTCTTGGACGGATAGATTTTTGTGATTTCAGCTTCAAAAACGGTATCGGCAAAAGCATCGATCGTAATCAGTGTTCGCTGACCCAATTTTACCTTGGTAATGTCGACTTCATCCACCAACAATTTCAGCACAAACGTATTACGCATTCCAATCTCAGCAAACGCCTGCTGTGCATTGACCAATTCGCCTTCGTTGTTCAGCAAGGAGTAAACTTTTCCGTTGATGCGAGAGCGGATGGAATAATCACCCAACCTTGATAGCGCACGATCCAATTCGTTTTTCGATAGTTTCAGTTGGTTACGCAGTTCTCGGTCTGTCTCCTTGAGTGAAGACCGCAATGTTGCTAAACGATTTAGAGATGATTCATACTTCAATTTTCGATTTTCAAGATCCACCTGAGAGCCAATCTCTTTTTCCGATAATCGTTGCTGTCTCACATAGTTTAAGGAGTCGATGCGAAGCTGATCTTCAGCCATTCGAATGTCATCTTTCAATCTAGCCAGCGCACTTGCCGCACCTAAGTAACTTTCTTCAGATAGTTTTGATTTCAAGGCCGCATTTTCTGCGTTAATTGTTGGTTCATCTGCTTCAACTTCAGCTAATAGTTGATTCATTGAAACCGTGTCGCCTTCTTCAATCAATACGCTTTTTAGTACTCCAGAAGATGCAGGAAAGACTTGATAGAGCTCTTCGGGTTCAACTGTAACCGAAGCGTAAACTGATTCAACCAAGGCTCTATACTCTGGATGAATTACTTCCTTATCGGGTTTACAGGAACTTAGAACGCTCAAAGCGATACCTAAGAATAAAAACGGTTGTATATGATTCATGTTTGATGGTAGTAAATCTCGTGCAAGAAACTCAACTTGGCGCAAATAACTTCTTATCTGAATCGTGAAGTAACATGATAATTGTCCGGGTTAATGGCAAAAGAAAAGCCGCTCCTAGGAGCGGCTTTCGAATAACTATAAATATGAAGCCTAATCAACTAGAAGACGAGAAACGGAGTTTCCAATTCTAGCGATGTAAACACCCATTTTCAAATCTTCAACTGAGATTTTAATGATTCCAGAATTCTGAATGAGTGGTTCTGATTTTACCAGTCTGAGCGAAGTATCGAAGAAATCAATTTGTCCAATTTCATTGCCGAGAGGAAGTTCAATTGAAATTTGATCTGTTGCTGGGTTTGGATACATTTTAAGAGCGCTTATTTCTCCGCTGTTCAATATTCCAGTTCCAGAACCACCTCCTAAATCAACATCAGAAATTTTTGAAATACCTGTGCTTGTTGCAACCCAAACATTGTCTTGAGAATCGATAGCTAGTTGGCGAACGACTGGTCCAACTAGCCCGTCTGCTGGTTCAAACTGAACCCAATCAGTTCCGTTGTAGGCAGAAACTCCACCTTCAGTTACCAGGTAGTCTACATACACACCAACCCATACATTTCCTTCAGAATCAATCTTTATATCCTCTACAGGATTAAGCGTGTCAGGCGCAGGAAGTTCGAACATACGGGTGTGCTGTTCAATAAACAAATCGTTGTCGTTATAGACTGAAATACCATCTGATGTTCCGATCCATCGGTTATTCATGTCATCAATCGCTACAACTCGAACTTTGTCGTTCAATAAACCTTCATCTTCAGTAATTTCTGTGAATCCACCATCCGAAATGGTAACCCCACCTAGAGATGTTCCTATAATTAAGACTCCGTAATTGTCTGATAATGCACTGGTTACTCCACCAAAAGGAAGTCCGTCAGAAGTTCCAAAAGAAGTCCAGACTGTTCCGTCAAATGTGGTGAATCCATCGTTTGTACCAAAAACAATGTTGCCGTTGTCTAGCTCATTAATTGTTTTGACTCGATTATCACCCAAGCCGTCTGTCTCGGTGTAAGTTGTCCAAGACGTGCCGTCATAATGTGCGGCACCAAAATCGGACCCAATCCAAACTTCTCCATTAACCAAAACTTTGATAGCAGTAATCACATCATCCACAAAACCAGCATCAGTTCCGGTATTGTGAGCTGTCCAATTAGTTCCATCAAAAACGGAAACCCCAGCTTGTGTTCCGAACCACATAACATCTCCAGAAGCGACATCTAAGCAGTTTACACCATTGTTGGCTAAGCCATCTGCATCGGTGTAATTTGTAAAAGTTTGTGCTTGCGAAAAGCTAAATGCAAGAACGAATAAAGAGGTAAATAATGATTTCATATTACTTTAGTTATTGACGATAAGTCGTTTGGTAGTTGGAGATTTTTCGGTCGAAATAGTGACTAGGTACAAGCCTGAGATTAGGTCAGATACATCGACCTGGATAGAACCACTAGCGCTGAATGATTGTGTTGAAAGCAATTTCCCATCAACGGATAAGATTTCAATTGTCGATGCTTTCGGTTCATCAAATCGAACGAAGAAATTACCGTTGGCAGGGTTCGGATAAACCGTTGCTTCCAATTCATCTATCTCATCAACACTTGTAAAGTTGTTATTACCATTGAAAGTTGGTTCCATGGTAATCCATGGTCCTGTTCCATTTGGGAAACGGCCGTAAGCAATGTCTGTGGTTTGCGCACCAAAACTTACGCTGTCAATCTTAGTTCCATCACCATAATGCAAACCAAGAAACTCACCATTGCTGGATAGTTTGAAGTTGGCATGATTGTCTCCTTGTTCGCCATCTTCATCGGCCCAAATAATCATGTAGCCATCTGCTGGAATAACTGAATTTGGTAATGCCCATTTATCCAAATTGGTGGCGTCATCCGTTAGGTAAAGGCCAGATGTTGAAATATCGAATTGCGTTGTATTATAAATCTCAATCCAATCATCACTTTCGCCAAATTGATCAGAAGCGGTGAGGTCGTTTGATGCCATCAATTCGTTCAGAACCAAATCACCAGAAGTAATTTGAGATTGAATTTCGTAGAATTCGTAAGCAGCCCGTTCTGGCGCAAATATTCCTGCATCCGCGTTTTGGGCATACACGTAATACTGAATGGTATTGCCAATATTGGTTAGTGTTTTGCCATACGTTCCATCCCCAGATGTTCCGTCAGATTGTGTGCCATCATCTAGCATGGTTACGGTTGTGAAAACATCATTTGCACCATATCTATAAGCCAAGAAAACCTCGTCTTCTGCTGATAAATCAGCTGTAATTGAGATACTTCCGCCCAGCGTAATGTTTTGGGTAGATGAACCCACATTTGAAATGATTGGTGCTCCAGGAAACCCAGTGTACGTGCTCAAATACGTGTTTCGCGCCTCCATCAAATCTGTAAGTCCAGGATAGTCAATAAGGTCGTTTACTGTTGAGTTTAGGTTATCCTGAAAGTCATCATAACCGTAGAATTTGTTCGTGTCTTCTTGTACAGATACGTCAATCAAATCGTGTAAAAATTGTGCGCGAGTCGAGTAGGTGCCCGTACCAATATTTTCTTCCATAATGGTACGCATGTGCGCTAAGTACATACGCTTGTAAGTGCTGTTTTCAAAGAGGTTGCGCATCAGCGGACGGTCATAAACAGAAACGCTGTTTAAGTGCAGCAACGGGTCAATTGTTTTAGCTTCCGCGATGGTAAAACCGTCCCAATGTTCAGATGCATCAGCCAGTCGGAAACTGCCGAAAGACATGTTCAAATCCCAAAGAATTGGGTTGAATTGTCCGTTGTCTTGTTTGTAGATGTAGTAGTTCTGGGCGTAGCCAACGTAGCTATCGAAGTTGATAAGCGAGTAATTGAAAGCGTGCATCCACAGCGTTCTATCAACGTTTAAAAGCGTTTCAATGTCGTTTGGATTTTCGTTGAGCACATCAACCAATTCATACAAATCTTCCCAACCATAATCGGATTGAAGGTCGTAGTACGGATAATAGTCTGTTGTATCGGTTCCGTAGCTATTGCCAAGGTTGGCATTATCACCATCGAAGTCTAAATCTTCTGGATTACATTTTAGAAATGAACCGTGGCTCTCTCCATAGTGGTCAACCAAAAATGGCTCGTCCACATCTTCTACATTTGAATACAATCCCCAGTAAACATCATTTATATATACGCGAGCAAAGTTTGCCTGAGAAGCTGGCATGTATTTGCGAGCAATCTCGTAGCTCAAAACCTCTCGAAGAAACGAAGGGTCTTGGATAACGTTGCTCAATTTGATTTTGTTAATTCCATCATAATCCTGATTGCCATGAACGTAATCAAGTTTGATGTTGAACGGGTTTTTTGTTCTGTCTGTACTTACGGAGCTAAACCCTTTGTAACGAATGCCAACGCTGTCTAGAACTTCGCCATTGATCTCTAAATCGCAGGTCAAGCGATCATTATCGCCAGCCACATACATGTCATCGAGCAATTCATCCCAGTTGGATTCGTAGAACGTAATCCTTATTTCCTGAATCGTATCCGCATGATAGAAATTGGACTGTCCGAGCGCATTACTCAGACAGCCCAAAATCAACAAGAGTGTTAACCTAAAACGCATGGTTTATTAGTGTTGTACAGAAACTTTTCGGGTAATTCTATCGCCACTTTCGAAGCTGATTGTAATGAAGTAGAATCCATTCGAATTACGAGCTAAGTCAATTGTGTTTGAACCTTGAACACCATAAACCTCTTTGCCCAATAGATCATGAGTCATAATGTTTGAAATGGTCTCATCTGCTGGAATTCCACTGATGTTGAAGATGCCTTCTGAAGGATTTGGGTAGATAGCAATGCTTTCTGATTCTGCATTTTCAATAACAGTTACGCTGCAACTTGGGTCTATACCAACCAATGCAACGATGCCCGGATGATTACATTCATAACGGAATGCTTTTTTCGGTCCTGCTGCATATTGCCATACTACATTATCCTGATCATCAACCTCGTACATGTACTCATCTGCTGGGCAAACAAAAATGTTTCCATTACTCATTCTGTCGGAAGCAGACTGACCATCTGAGCTCTCAAGGCAATTATGTCGCAAAGTGTAAGTTGAAGGCTGGTATTGTTGTCCTGCAGTTAAATCATAATTATAGCCGTTCAATGGTGGATTGATAGCATCAACAGTTGAGTTACCGTTATTTCCCTCGTTATTGAAAATCTGAAGGTACCCGGCATATGGGCGGCCAGTTTTCACCCAACGGACATCATGTACTGCTGCTGGAATTACCTGTGTTCCAGGAGCTCCGTAATTGTCTGGATTTCCCCATCGGTAAAGGATGTCTCCACCCATTCCAGCGTTTCCTCCAGTATGACCAGCAGCCTCAGCAGTTGTGGTGCTATGATCGATAATAAAGAACTCGCTTAAGTATCTTGCGGTGAACGCAATTTGGTCTAATTCCTCGTTGTAATCAACTCCGTTTGTGTGGAACCAAT
Organism: Flavobacteriales bacterium; assembly: GCA_003456455.1. Taxonomy (GTDB): domain Bacteria; phylum Bacteroidota; class Bacteroidia; order UBA10329; family UBA10329; genus UBA10329. The sequence goes on along the minus strand of DMRV01000255.1, from coordinate 28 downwards.
CGCCACCGCCCCCACCAGGACCGCCCCC
>DMRV01000234.1 GCA_003456455.1 Flavobacteriales bacterium | reverse complement strand
AGGTGGTTCGTTGGAAGGTAATTTACAAGGCTTTTTCGCCCCTAACATTTGGTTAACTTGCGCGCCCAAATAAAACCACGGAATGAGCACTAATTCACCAATATCTCTCGAAAAAACAAGGTCAACTGGAGCTGTAAGCGTCCATTTGATTACATCAAAAAAAGACCTTGACGGCATTGCGGAGGTTGCAGAACTGAAGAAGAAAATTGCTGAGCGAGTAGGTGATGGAGAATTGGTTTTCTCTGTCCCATCAGCAAAAGGCTTGACAATTATTGCGAAAATTAAGAAGGAAACGGAGACGAGTTATCGCTTTCAAGCAGCACGCGAACTGGGAGCTAAACTCAAGAAGGTTCTGAATGCTGAAAAGGCAGAAAAAGCCTCTTTCGTTTCTTTATCCGCCAAGCCCGAAGATACACTTGCCGTTATCGAGGGAATTGTGCTCGCCAACTACCAGTTTCTAATCTATAAGACTGGAGATAGAAACAAGCCAAATACGTTGGGGAGTTTGGGTGTAAAAGCTAATGGTGTTTCTGAAGCAGATTTGAAAGAATTGTATGATGTAGCAGTTGGAACATTTGCTGCACGCGATTATGTGAACGAGCCTGTTATTACTCTTTCCGCTACCGAGTGGAGTAAGCGGATTACTAAACTTGGCAAAGACACAGGTTTCAAAACAACTGTGCTTGATAAGAAGAAAATTGAAGCCCTGAGAATGGGAGGTCTTTTGGGTGTGAACAAAGGTTCTGTAGAGCCGCCAACGTTCAATATTCTCGAATGGAAGCCAAAGAATGCCAAAAATAAGAAGCCAATTGTATTGGTTGGAAAAGGCGTGGTTTACGATACGGGCGGTTACAACATTAAGACCGTTCAGATGGCTCAAATGAAGTCGGATATGGGCGGTGGTGCCGCGGTTTCTGGTGCTTTTGCAGCTATTGCAGCCAACAAACTTCCTGTTTACGTAATTGGACTTATTCCTGCAACGGACAACAGAATTGACGGAAAAGCGATTGTTGCTGACGATGTGCTGACCATGATGAGCGGAACTAAAGTTGAGGTGTTGAACACCGATGCTGAAGGGCGATTGATTTTGGCTGATGCGCTTCATTACGCGAAGCAATACGACCCAGAATTGGTGATTGATTTAGCAACATTAACTGGTGCTGCGGCTCGTGTTACAGGACACTTTGGAATATCTGCATGTTCGGATAAAACTGATTTGAAAGGTTTAAAGGAAAGCGGAGAGAAGGTTTACGAGCGCATCATGGAATTCCCGATGTGGCGTGAGTATCATGATGCTATAAAATCTGATGTTGCAGACATTAAGAATATTGGCGGTGCTGCTGGTGGCAACATCACTTCGGCAACGTTCTTACATCATTTTACCGATTATCCATGGATTCACTTGGATATTGCTGGTCCATCATTCATGAATGCAGATTTTGATTACCGAGTGAAAGGTGGAACAGGCGTTGGTGTTCGTTTGCTGTACGATTTCATTAAGAATTCTGTAGCGTAACGGTTTGATACAGGCGTTCGGAAACGAAATATACAAGTCAGTAGGGCAGAAGCTAGGAAACAAAAGCCAAGCTTCGGAATTGATTGCGCAACTTCAAGAAGTTCAGAAGAAAATTTCGCATCCGATGATTTCCGCGAAGCATTTGGGGTTAAATCTTCAGGTGTTTGTGGTTGATTTGAATTTCGCGAAGCATGAAGCTTCGGATTTTCGTCAGGTTTTTATCAATCCAGAACTCATTTCTTCCAAGGCTCCATTGGTTTCCATGTTGGAAGATGATGTGAGTATTCCAAGGTTGACGGTTTCCATCGAACGGCCAAAACAGATTGAAATCAGTTTTCTTGATGAGGAATTAACGCAGCAAACCGCGGTGTTTTCCGACCTTGCAGCTAGATGGATATTGCATGGAATAGATCAGGTGAATGGAGTATCCATGATTGATAAACTGAATAAATACCGACAACGTTCCGTGAAGTCGCATTTAAAGCGACTTGCAGAACAAAAAGTAGAAACGAATTACAAACTCGAATACGATAGTTAGATGTCAGAAGTACACGCAAAATTGGTCATTGTCCGCCACGGACAATCTGTATGGAACGCTGAAAACCGATTCACAGGTTGGGTAAATGTTGACCTTGCTCCTAAAGGAGTTAAAGAAGCCGCTGAAGCTGGCGAAAAACTAAAAGGTTATAAGTTTGATAAAGGTTTTACTTCTGCCTTGCTTCGTGCTCAAAGAACGCTCAAACTCGCTCTCAAAGTTACTGGTCAAACTGATTTGGACATTACCGAAAACCAAGCGCTGAATGAGCGTATGTATGGCGATCTTCAAGGAATGAACAAGGATGAAGGACGCGAGAAATTTGGAGCGGAGCAAATTCACATTTGGAGAAGAAGTTTCGATACACCACCTCCTGGGGGTGAGAGTTTGAAAGGAACGGCAGATAGGGTTCTTCCTTACTACAAAGAGGTGATTGAACCTGAATTGAAAGCTGGAAAAACCATCATCATTGCCGCTCACGGAAACAGCCTACGCGCGTTGATTATGTATTTGGAAAAACTATCTCCAGAAGAAATTTTGAAGACTGAGGTTCCAACAGGTAAACCAAAGCTGTATGAGTTCGATGCTGATTTGAACGTGCTGAGCAAGGATTATATCTAATTTCGCGCTTATGGATATGATGATGGGAAAATCGCTAGTGATAGCGGTTGATTTTGATGGAACAGTAGTTGAGCACAAATTCCCCGCAATTGGTAAGGAAATGCCATTTGCGTTTGCTACGCTCAAAGAGTTACAGAAACGCGGGCATCGCCTCATTATGTGGACGTATCGCCATGGCAAAAACTTGGAAGATGCAGTTGAATACTGCAAGAAGAACGGGATAGAGTTTTATGCCGTCAACAGAAGTTTTCCAGAGGAGCAATTTGATCCGAATGAAGCTAGCCGTAAGCTAGATTGCGACATGTTTATTGATGATAGAAACGTTGGTGGATTTCTAGGTTGGGGCGAGATTTTCAATATTATTCATCCTGAAGCTGCCAGTCAGCAAGGACAACAACCACTGAAGTCTGAAAAGAAGGGGTTGTTTGGTAAATTATTCGGAGGATAAATGGCGACTTTAAAGACAAAAGAACAGATTGAATTGATGCGCGAAAGTGCATTGGTTGTTTCTCGTGCGTTAGGCGAAGTTGCAAAGCTCATCAAACCTGGTGTTACCCCTTTAGAGTTGGATAAAGTGGCCGATGAATACATTCGTAGTCAAGGTGCGGTTCCAGGTTTTCTAGGGTATGGCGGATTTCCAAACACGCTCTGTATCTCGGTAAATGAGCAAGTTGTTCACGGAATTCCGACAGATAAACCGTTGGTAGAAGGCGATATTATTTCGGTTGATTGCGGAGCAATTCTAAATGGATATTATGGTGATCATGCATACACGTTTGCAATCGGTGAGGTTTCGGACGAAGTGAAGCAATTGCTTAAAGTGACAGAGGAAAGTCTATATCTCGGAATTGAACAAATTCGTTCCGGAAACCGAATTGGAGATGTTGGTTTTGCTGTACAGCAGCATGCCGAAAAATACGGTTATGGTGTTGTTCGAGAATTGGTAGGTCATGGTCTAGGAAAACAATTACACGAAGACCCTGAACTTCCTAATTATGGAAAGCGTGGATCGGGTAAAAAGATGAAGGAAGGTTTGGTTTTGGCCATTGAACCGATGATTAACCTTGGAACGGAAAAAGTAGCTCAGTTGGACGATGGCTGGACGATTGTTACGCAAGACGAAAAGCCATCTGCACACTTCGAGCATGATGTGGCAATTGTTGGTGGAAAACCTGAGATTCTATCCACATTCAAGTATGTTTATGATGCACTCGGGTTAGAAGATCCGTTTAAAGA
>DMRV01000436.1 GCA_003456455.1 Flavobacteriales bacterium | reverse complement strand
CTTTTAGTCATATCTACATTTACAGCTTGGGCACAAACCGGAGTAATTAGCGGCCGTGTTTCTGACGCCACTAGTAACGAGCCTATACCATTTGCCAATGTGATTATTCAAGGAACCACAATTGGTGCTTCCTCAGATATTGATGGAAATTATAAGATTACTGGGATTAAACCGGATTTATACAACGTAGAAGTTTCGTATCTCGGTTACAAGCCGCAGATTGAATTTGAAGTCCAGGTTTTCAATAATAAACCGGCACAAGTTGATTTCAAATTAGAAGAAGACAGTAAAACGCTTGAAGCGGTAGTTGTGAAAGCGAACCCATTTGAGAAAAAAGAAGAAAGTCCTGTTTCGCTTCGCACCATCGGTGTAAATGAAATTGAACGTAACCCGGGGGGAAACCGAGATATTTCTAAGGCGCTACAATCGTTACCAGGAGTAGCTAGTTCTGTTGCTTTTAGGAATGATTTGATTATTCGCGGTGGTGCACCAAATGAGAATCGTTTTTACCTGGATGGGATTGAAATTCCAAACATCAATCACTTCGCCACTCAAGGAGCATCTGGAGGTCCTGTGGGACTAATAAACGTCAACTTCATTCGAGAGGTTGAGTTCTATTCAGGAGCGTTTCCGGCAAACAGAGGAAACACACTCAGTTCGGTTCTTAATTTCAAGTTTAAAGATCCGCGTCAGGATAGAATCGGAGGGAATTTCACGCTGGGGTCTAACGATGTAGGTATCACAATAGAAGGACCAATAGCCGAAGGTCATTCTTTCATGTTCTCGTACCGGAGAAGTTATTTGCAGTTTCTTTTCCAACTGATTGGGCTTCCATTTTTGCCAACGTATGATGATTTTCAGCTTAAATACAAGGCTAAAATCAACGACAAAAACGAAATTACTGTTATTGGCTTGGGTGCAATAGACCAATTTAAATTGAATTTAGATGATGATTTAGACGAAGACCAGAAGCGATTGGTGGCTGTTTTACCCGTGAATAACCAATGGAATTATGCTCTTGGCGTAAATTGGAAGAACTATCGCGAAACAGGATATTCTGAATTTGTTGTAAGCAGAAATATGCTGAATAATGAAGCTTTCAAGTATGAGGACAATATTGTTGCCGATGCTAATCTTAATCTGAATTACAAGAGCCAAGAGATTGAGAACAAACTCCGGGTTGAAAACAACTGGAGGAAAAATGGCTGGAAAATAAACTATGGTGTGCTTTATGAGTTTGTCCGGTACAACAATTCCACTTTTACCAAGCTTACACTACCTGGTGGTTCTATTGATACGATTGATTTCAGCTCAGCGGTTGATATTCATAAATGGGGTGCATTTGGTCAGGTTAGTCGATCGTTTGTTGAAGGGCGTCTTTTGCTTTCTCTTGGAGCTCGTGTTGATGGTAACAGCTATTCTAAACAAATGGCCAAAACTTATGAGACTTTCTCTCCTCGGCTTTCCGTTTCCTACGCTATTAATGATCAATTTAATTTAAATGCGAACGTTGGTCGCTATTTCCAGCTTCCGCCTTACACAACACTAGGTTTCCAAAACAACGCTGGAAGTTTGGTAAACAAAGAAAACGGACTCAAGTACATTGCGTCTAATCATGCCGTATTGGGTGGAGAATTCATCACTAAAACGGGATTAAAAGTATCTGTTGAAGGCTTCTTCAAATACTGGGAAAACTATCCATTCTTAATCAGAGACAGTATTTCTTTGGCCAACCTTGGTGCTGATTTTGGCGTAATTGGTAATGACGAGGTGACCTCAGATAACGAAGGCCGCGCTTATGGCGTTGAACTTCTCGTTCAACAAAAACTTTGGAAAGGTTTCTACGGAATTCTAGCCTACACGTGGGTCCGTAGTGAATTTCAGGATTTCAAGGGGGATTTTGTTCCGTCATCTTGGGATGCGCAACACCTGATTTCGCTTACTGGAGGAAAGAAATTCAAACGTAATTGGGAAATAGGTGCCCGATGGCGCTTTACGGGTGGTTCTCCGTACACACCTGCTGATGAAGCAACATCAGCCTTAATTCCAGTTTGGGATTTGAATCGTGGTGCTGTTAGAGATTTTTCGCAACTAAATGGAGAACGATTAAAGCCGGCACACTTCCTAGATTTACGAGTAGACAAAAAATGGTTCTTCAAAAAATGGGCGCTAAACATCTACCTAGATGTACAAAACGTATACGCGTTTAGAGCGCAACAACAACCTAATTACATTCTAAGAACGGATGCCAATGGAAACGCCATCATAGATCCGAACACCACCACTCCTAATACTAGTTATGAGCTAGAAAGACTTGAGGATGCCACAGGAAACGTTCTACCTTCTTTTGGGATTATTATTGAAATCTAAAAACAAAACAGGCGACCCAATTGGATCGCCCGTCACGTACTAAATCTTGTTAAGTATCACTTTCCACGTCTTGAAGAACTTCTTGTAGTTGTTCCCTTCTTACTAACGCTACTTGCAGGTGAACTACTCTTAGCGATAGAGCTACCTCTTGAACTGGAGCTTGAAACACGCGATGATGCTGGTTTAGAACTCGAAGCTCGAGAGCTACTCTGAGGCTTAACCGTACTTCGGCTCGTTTGTGTTCTAGCAGAAGAGCTACTTCTACTTGGAGTCGAGCGTACCGAACCTCTAGAAGACGAAGTCTGACGAGAATTACTACTCGGCTTTACCGCAGTTGAAGTTCTAGAAGTCGATCTAGACTGCGTGCTAGTTGCAGGTCGGCTGGTACTTCTACTCACCGTACTTGAACTGTTTCTAGTAGGAGCGGTTCTCGTGGCAGTTCCTCTATTCACAGAGCTATAAGTTGCTCGCTGCGGAGTAGCCGGTTTTGTACTTCGTGTACTAGTAGTCTGTCGTGTTGTAACGTTTGACCCAGTACGCGGCTTAGCTGTAACTCTATTAGTATTTGCTCGCTGCGTACTTGTATTTGGCACAACATTGGTTGATTGCTGCGAAGCTGCCCTTCCCGTGTTAAGATTCATCGTTTGCTGACGAACACTAGCAGTTGTAACCGTTCTTCGCTCACGCTTAAAAGCCACTTCACCTCTTCCAGCAGACTGACGGTAAGAAGAATGGACTACTCCACGTCCGCTGCTTGGTCTGTACGTATGTCCTAT
>DMRV01000300.1:885-7395 GCA_003456455.1 Flavobacteriales bacterium | reverse complement strand
ATGTCAGAACGATGGTTAAAAGACCTTGAGGCATTTGGAACGGACCACATTAAGCCTTTCTTGGAAACTGCCCCATGGCTTATTATAGTCATGAAGCGTTCATATGAGTTGGTTGGTGGCGAAAAGAAGAACAATTATTACGCAACAGAAAGCGTGGGCTTGGCCACAGGTTTTTTGCTTGCAGCCATACACAATGCCGGGCTGGCGGCACTTACGCACACACCCAGCCCAATGAATTTTTTAACCAAAGTGCTCGATAGACCCGTCAACGAAAAACCATTCCTACTTATACCGGTAGGCTATGCCGCAAATGATGCAGAGGTACCTACTCTGAAACGAAAAAGTTTGGAGGAAATGACAGTTTTCTATTGATGTTCCAATTAATTTCAGCCCACAAATTTTTAAACATGAAAAAAATACTTCCACTCTTTTTTATGCTGCTTACGGCTTCGGCCTTTGCACAAAGCCCAGATGCGTTTAACTACCAAGCCGTAGTACGCGATGCTTCTGGAAACAGTCTTGCTAACCAAGCTGTTGGCTTGCGTTTGGCTATCTTACAAGGAAGCACAACGGGTTCTATTGTGTATCAAGAATCGTTTGCACCTACAACCAACGGCTTTGGATTGGCAAATGTGGCGGTAGGAACCGGAACTGTTCTTAACGGAACTTTCTCTACCATTAACTGGAGTACCGGCCCGTATTTTATTCAAGTATCGGTAGACCCAACAGGTGGAACGGCCTACTCGGTTCTTGGCGCTTCGGAGCTTGTGAGTGTGCCTTATGCGTTACACGCTGAGAATGTACCAACCAATTTATCTGAACTAAACAACGATGCTGGCTTTGTAACAAGCTCCAATGATGCCGACTCTAATCCTATAAATGAAATTCAGACGTTGGCTATCAACGGCTCTATTCTTTCTATATCTGATGGTAACTCGGTAACACTTCCTGCCGGTAGCGGTGGCGGAAACACTCTAGATGAAGCCTACGACCAAGGCGGTGCTGGCTCGGGTAGAACCATTACAGCTGATGCTGGGGAGGTAGAAATTGTTTCTTCTGTATTTGATGGTATCGGTCTTAGAGCAACAAGCAATAACACAGGTACGGCAATACTTGCCAACTCTTTCAACGCATCTAACCAATTCTCTACTATTCAAGGAGCTACAAATAGTAACTCCACAAATGCAGCGGCTATAGTAGGTAGCACATCAGGTGCCGCATGGGCAGTTACTGGGCAGGCAGAAGCAAACTCTACAACAGAAGCAGCCATTTACGGTAGCAACCTAAGAGCAGGCGGAGGCCACGGTGTAAGAGGTGTTGGTTTTAATGGTGTGGTAGGGGAAACGAACTACAGCAACGGTTTTGGAGTGTTTGGTCAAAACTTCGATGTAATAGGTATTAATGATGGTGTTGGTGTTGGTGGTGTTGGTGGTTTTGTGGGTGTAATAGGAGAAAGTTCTGTATCTGGAGGATATGGAGTTTTCGCGCTGGGTAACAGCGGTGCATCTGGGGTGAAAACATTTACCATCGATCACCCAGCAGACCCATCAAACAAGTTCCTAAAGCATTTCAGTACAGAATCTAACGAGGTGTTGAACATATACCGAGGAAACGTAACGTTTGACACCAATGGCGAAGCTGTTGTGGAGATGCCAGACTATTACGACCTCATTAACAAAAACCCTAGCTACCAACTTACTCCTATTGGTGGATACGCTCAACTTTACGTAAAAGAAGAGTTGGCAGATGGCCGTTTTGTTATTGCTGGCGGACAAGAAGGAATGAAAGCTTCTTGGACAGTTTATGCCGAGCGTAATGATCCGTACTTACAGCAATACCCAGAAAACCGTGCGGTTGAAGTGGATAAAAACGAAGGTCAAAAAGGCAAATACTTTATGCCACAACTTTATGGTGAGAGTATGGATAAGAAAATGATTCAGACTAGCGAAAAAACAAAAGCTGATCAGCCACGGCTTGAGTTGAATAAATAGTCTAGCATTATAGCTAAAAGAAAAGCCCAGCAGATTAATCTGCTGGGCTTTTTTATTTAGACCTTCCGGGTTTTACAAAGCTACTAGGTCTTATCTGGTTCGGTTATTCATTCTCAGCTTACCACACTTAGCTTCATCATATTAGACTGGCCGCGCTCCGTAATTGGCGTACTGGCAATATTGATAACCAAGTCACCCTCTTTCACCATTCCTTCGCGCTTAAGACGCAACTTAAGATCAGCAATAGTATGGTCGGTACTCACATATTTATCATAGTAGAAACCTCTTACTCCCCACACCAAACTAAGCATAGCAAGAATAGACCGATTGTCTGTGAAAACGAAAATATCTGCCTTTGGTCGGTAGCTGCTAATCTTAAAAGCCGTGTAACCAGAATTGGTCATGGTAATAATTCCTTTGGCATCTGCTTGCCACGCTAGTGCCGCAGAAGCCTGGCATATAGAATCGGTAATTGTTCTGTCTATGCTCGATATAGGATTTACCTTTCTATTGTAGATGTCTCCCTTGTTTTCGAGATGGCGAATAATGCTGTACATGGCTTTAATAACCAGTTCCGGATGATCTCCAACACTAGTTTCGCCACTAAGCATGAGCGCATCGGCACCATCCAAAACGGCATTTGCCACATCGTTTACCTCCGCTCGGGTAGGTGCCGGATTCGTAATCATGCTCTCCATCATCTGCGTAGCAATGATAACCGGCTTCGATTCGTTGATGCATTTCTTCACAATAAGCTTCTGCACCACAGGCACTTCCTGCATCGGAATTTCCACACCCAAATCGCCACGCGCAACCATTACGGCATCTGCTTCGCTAATAATGTTGCTGAGGTCTTTGACTGCTTCGGGCTTTTCAATTTTAGCAACCACCTTGCTTTTTCCGCCCTGTTCCTTAATGAGGTTTTTCAGCTCAATCACATCTTCTGCTCGTCTCACAAAAGAAAGCCCAATCCACTCTACATTCTGTTCTACGGCAACCTTTAAATCCTCCAAATCCTTTGCTGTAAGACACGGCATAGAAATCTTCGTATTCGGGAGGTTTACGCCTTTACGAGATTCCATCAATCCACCATGCTCAATCGTAGCAGTTACCTCCGTTTTACGGTCGGTTCCCGTTACCTGAAGCACCAATTTCCCATCATTTATAAGAATGGTATCGCCCTCAGCAACATCTTTCGGAAACTCTGGGTAGCTCAAGTAAACCTTCTTTTCGTCTCCAATACATTTCTTAGTTGTGATGGTTAATTGATGGCCACTTTTTATTGGAACACCACCGTCTTTTACTTCTCCCAAGCGAATTTTGGGTCCTTGTAAATCTGCCAGCAAACCAACATTAACTCCTAGTTCATCGTTTAGCTCTCGCACGTTTTTAATTATCTCCAAAACGTCTTCGTGGCTGCCATGAGAGAAATTCAAACGGGCTAAACTCATGCCGCTGTTAATCATTTCTTTCAGCATTTCTTTAGATGAAGAAGCTGGGCCAATAGTTGCTATAATCTTAGTTCTATTAAAACTCATTAGTGCATTAGGTTTAGGTAAGCTGGATGCGAACTTGGGTCAATTCGTTTAGCAGCATTTATCAATGGAATAACGTTCAGTTGGTCTTCAATATCCTCCAGTTCTTCCTCTGAAAACGGACCATAAAGCTTAAAAAAGTAGTCAACCTTAGTCAGTTCTGGAATCAAAAATTCTGGCTGTTCGGTTGCAAAAAGGTCCCCTTCTTTTATAACAAGTTCTTTCACTAAAGGTTGATTGCCAATAACGAAATACTCTTTGTGTAGAATTTCATCAACATACATGAACTGCGAATACGTTGGCAAGTGCGGTTTCTTGTCCTCCTCCAGAAAATCCTTTACCCTAGAAAACTCAAATTTGAAATGCTCATTAAGCGCAAAGCACAACCGGTAACCCTTCTGATGACAATAGATGTGATACAACTCGAAGTCGGGTTCTTGCGGCATCCATTCATCCATCGTCAGTTTCATGATGTTGCTAAGGTATTATTGATTGGCATCAACATCAATCAAAACGAAAGAAATGATGGTTTGTTAAACTGGGATGTTCAGTTTTTGGCAGGCTTCCTTGGCGGCTGACTGTTCAGCTCGCTTTTTTGTGCGGTCTGTGCCCGTGCCAGAAGGTTTTCCATCTACCAAAGCCTCAATAGTAAAAGAGGGACGGTGCCCATCTTTCGTTTGCTCTACAACCTCAAATTCAACGGGTTTCTTCTCTTTCTGACACCATTCTATAAGACGACTTTTAAAGTTGGCATCTTCGATTAAAAGCTTCTCTAGATCAACGAAATTGTCAATCATTCTATCCAGAATAAACTTCTCCGCAGCAGGAAAACCACGGTCTAGGAAGATGGCGCCAACCAACGCTTCCAAAGCATCGCCACCAAGCGAAGAACCCATTCTGTTGTTCTCGTGATTTTTAGTCACCATGTCTGGTAATCCGAGTTTGCGGGCTAACCCATTTAGGTTTTTACGACTAACAATTTTAGAGCGCGTTTCCGTTAAAAAACCTTCATTCTCAAACGGATAACGCTTAAACAGATATTTAGCAACCACAGCACTTAGTACAGCATCACCTAAAAACTCTAAACGTTCGTTACTAATAAGCGTTCCATCAGGCAGTTTTTCCCCCGCAGAGCGGTGAATAAGTGCCAACCGATAAACAGAAACGTTTCGTGGAGTAAACCCCAATAAATTCCGCATTGCTTTAGTCAGTTCCTTATCTCGACCGAAAAAGCTGCGAAGGGTATTTAGCAAAGTAGGCGTATTACTGAACGAACTTTTTAACGATAACCGAAGCGTTGTGGCCTCCAAAACCGAACGTATTACTGAGAGCAGCATTTACGGTTCGTTTCTGCGCTTTATTGAATGTAAAATTCAGTTTAGAATTGAACTCCGGGTCATCTGTAAAGTGGTTGATAGTTGGTGGAACAACATCGTTTTTTACAGCCATAACGCAAGCAATAGCTTCAATTGCACCAGCAGCACCCAATAAATGCCCCGTCATTGACTTGGTTGAGCTGATATTCAAATCGAATGCATTTTCGCCAAACACCTCTCTAATTGCCTTCGACTCTGCAATATCGCCTAGCGGTGTACTCGTGCCATGAACATTGATGTAGTCAACCTCGTTCGGTCGCATTCCAGCATCGCGCAAAGCATTTCGCATTACGTTAATAGCACCCAATCCTTCTGGATGTGGTGCAGTAATATGATGTGCATCGGCACTCATTCCGCCTCCAACAATCTCAGCATAAATCTTAGCTCCACGTGCCAAAGCGTGTTCCAATTCTTCTACAATTAAGCAACCAGAACCTTCTCCCAAAACAAAACCATCGCGTTCTAAATCAAACGGGCGAGAAGCCGTTTCTGGCGAATCGTTTCGCTGCGAAAGCGCTTTCATGGCGTTGAAACCGCCAACGCCTGCTTCATTTACAGCTGCTTCAGAACCGCCAGAAACAATAATGTCAGCTTGTCCTAAACGGATGTAATTGAAAGAATCAATAAGGGAGTTGGTTGAAGAAGCACAAGCAGAAACCGTAGTAAAATTTGGTCCGCGCAAGTTCCATTTCATCGAAATGTGACCAGCCGCAATGTCTGCAATCATCTTAGGAATGAAAAACGGATTGAAACGTGGTGTTCCTTCACCTCTGGCAAATTCAGAACATTCGTCAAAAAAGGTTTTCAAACCGCCAATTCCCGAACCCCAAATAACACCAGCTCGGTCATGGTCAATGGTCTCTTCGTTTAAACCCGAATCAGCCCAAGCTTCTGTAGCCGTTACCAACGCATATTGTGCGTATGGGTCCAGCTTTCGCGCCTCTTTTCTGTCAAAATGGTCTAGTGGATCAAAGTTCTTTACCTCACACGCAAACTGTGTTTTAAACTTCGCAGCATCGAAATGCGTGATTGGAGCCGCACCGCTTTTACCAGCAACCAGATTTCCCCAATATTCCGCCAGCGAATTGCCAACCGGTGTGAGGGCACCCATGCCTGTAATTACTACGCGTTTTAGCTCCATTTTTAAACTTAAATACCCGCTTCCCAGCGTTTGGAAACGTTAGGAAGCGGGTAAATGTTTTCTCTCGCGAGAGAGGGTTTTACTTAGCGTTCTCTTCGATGTACTTAATCGCCTCGCCAACGGTTCCGATATTCTCAGCCTGATCGTCAGGAATCGCAATGTTGAACTCCTTCTCGAACTCCATAATTAGCTCAACCGTATCCAAAGAATCTGCTCCCAGATCATTTGTGAAGCTAGCCTCAGGTGTTACTTCGTTCTCGTCAACACCCAATTTATCAACGATTATAGCTTTTACTCTTGATGCAATATCAGACATGATTATCTGGTTTTGGTAGGTTTTTAATTTGCGACAAACTTAAACAAAATTCAATTCTGAAACTTGATGGTATGCGTGCCGAGTATTACCAAGAATTGAACAGGGATTTGGGCGTGTCCCTCGCCTAGCGCAACCCAGCCCACAATCGGGT
>DMRV01000300.1:0-812 GCA_003456455.1 Flavobacteriales bacterium | reverse complement strand
ATAAACGGCAGCTTTCAAGCTCCGAATTCAGGTGAATATTTAGACAACTACAATCCGGCTACGGGCGAAGTTTATTCACTAATTCCGGATTCGGATGCTACGGATGTTGAACAAGCAGTAGAAGCAGCTAAATCCGCATTTCCAAGTTGGTCGGCACTTACGCGAGAAGAGCGTTCCCAACACATGCTCAACGTGTCTAGACGAATTACCGAGCGTTTAGACGAACTTGCAGAAGCAGAAAGTACCGACAACGGAAAACCTGTTTGGCTAGCAAAACGAGTTGATATTCCGCGTGCTTCAGATAACTTCAAGTTCTTCGCCACGGCCATCCTGCACGACAGCTCTGAAATGCATGATGCAGATGGCAAATTCCTCAACTACACCCTGCGTCAACCAATTGGCGTGGCTGGCTGTATTTCGCCATGGAACTTACCGCTATACCTCTTTACATGGAAAATTGCCCCAGCCTTGGCTTCGGGAAATACCGTTGTTGCTAAACCTTCTGAAATAACGCCTATGACGGCTTTTCTGCTTTCGCAGATTTGCGATGAAGTTGGATTCCCAAAAGGTGTTCTCAATATTGTGCATGGACTAGGTGGGAAGGTCGGTTCGGCCATTACCGAGCACGTTGATGTGCCAATTATTTCTTTCACTGGCGGAACGGAAACAGGGAAAACCATTGCTCGCGTGGCGGCCCCAATGTTCAAGAAACTTTCGTTGGAACTCGGAGGCAAGAACCCGAACATCATTTTCGATGATTGCAACTTGGAAGAAGCGTTGAAGACTTCTCTCAATTCTAGCTTCGCCAATCA
>DMRV01000330.1 GCA_003456455.1 Flavobacteriales bacterium | reverse complement strand
TGAGGTTTTACCCGAGGATACTTCTGGCACATTTTACCCAAAGATTATTGCTGCGGAGAAAGAGCTTTTAGAAGAGTGGTTTTTGAAAATCATAAATGGGGATTACACCACTTTTCTACCTGCAGAAAAAGGCAATCTCAATTACAAGAGAGACTACTATAACTTTCAAAAATTGGACCTTGACAAGGTGAGCACTACACGAGAAGTAATAGACAAACTTCGAGCCCTCACACATCCACCACACAAAAACGCCTACTTTGTTGATCAAGAAACGGGCGATAAAATCTACATTTCTGTAAACGTAGAACGTAGGTCAAAATGACGTTTAATCATCTTATTCATGATTAGACCCGCTGTCAGCGCTTGTCTGATTACATACAACCAAGAAAAATACGTTGAACAAGCCTTAATGGGTTGTTTAAACCAGCAACCTAATTTAGAATATGAGATTGTAATTGGTGATGATGCCTCAACTGATGGAACACGCGCAATTCTGGAAAAAGCAGCCTCACAAGATTCTCGAATAAAACTACTTCCACCAACCGCCAACTTGGGAATGCACGGTAATTGGGAAAGAACTATCGAAGCCTGTTCAGGAGAATTCATAGCAATTTGTGAGGGAGATGATTATTGGAAAGATCCAAATAAATTGAATAAACAACTTGCGCTCTTGAAAAATGATCCAATTGCTGTGGCTTGTTTCAGCAATGCTGATGTAATTTATTCAAACGGGCACAAAGATGAATACGACTACGTAGATAGTCAAATTTCTCATCTCAAGGCGGCTGATTTTTTTGCAATGGATCATAATCCAATTCCAACATGCACGCTGCTTTTTAGGAAGTCCTGTTTAAATAAATTTCCGGAAGTCTATTACCAAAGTCCATTTGCTGACTGGATTCTGCACACATTACTTTTTCAGAGAGGTCATTACGTTTACCTCAATGAGAAATCATCGTGCTACCGCAAACACGAAGCTGGCCTTTGGTCTGGTTCTGGAGAAGAAAAAAAGCTATTGAACAAACTGAAGGTGCTAAAAATCATTCAGTCCATGGTAAGTTCTAAACACAGAGCATTTGTGCAATCAGCCATTCGAAATAATCTAGATCAATTGCTATATTTCTATAGAGATTCTGGCCAAAGGCTTAGATACATCAATACATGGGTAAAACTGAAACTGTCTAATTAATATGAGACAAGACGGCATATCGGTTATTATCTGTTGCTACAATAGTGCTAAGCGAATTGAACCAACACTTAGGCATTTAGCAGCCCAAGAAGTTGATTCAGCAATCAATTGGGAAATTATATTAGTTGACAACAACTCCTCTGACAATACCTCCGAAGAGGCAAAACGAATTTCTAAAGAATTGGGGCTCGACTCTAGGTTTAAACTTGTGCAAGAACCCGAACCAGGATTAAGTAGCGCAAGACATCGAGGGTATTCGGAAGCAAAGTATCAGATTGCCCTAATGGTTGACGATGATAATTCTCTGTCCAAGAATTATTTGAATACAGTGGTGGATACTTTCAAAAGCGATTGTTCTGTTGGAATGGTAGGAGGCTTAGGGATTCCAGTTACGGAGAACAATCCGCCTACTTGGTTTAACAAATACGCTTACTGCTTTGCAACTGGTGATCAATCGGAATCTGAAAATGCAGAGCTGCTTTATGGCGCTGGACTTGCTTTAAAACTAGACGTTTTGGATTTATTAAAGAAACATGGGTTTCAGAGCCTACTGACAGATAGGATTGGAAACTCGCTTATTTCTGGTGGAGATACTGAACTATGTCTAGCGTACCGCATGGCTGGCTACCGCCTTAAATACCTTCGTAATATTTCTTTCGAGCACCACCTACCGAAAGAACGGATTAATTGGAAGTATTTACAAAGATTGTTTTTCGGTTTCGGAATGTCTAAAGCGCGAATAGACTTGTACACTTCTGCCCTGGGAGGAAGACCTAAACCAGCGGAAGGTACATTACCGCTTTGGTTAGATAGACTAATTTATCTGCTTGGCGGAACCCTAAGAAATCTCCCTCTTATTTTGGGTGCAAGGCTGTTTCAATTTGAAGGGAACGATAAATTGCTTGAAGCAACAGCTAAGCTTGGACACATTAAGGGTTTGTTGGATAGTAGAACTGATTATAAAAAAATGGTTTCCCATGTTTACAAGTTGAAAAATGATGTTCAACATGGCAGATAACGAAGTTCAAATAAACCTGCCGTTGGTTACCGTGTTAATTCCTGTTTACAATGGTGAGAAATATGTACAAACTGCCTTAAAAAGCATTCTTAACCAAACGTACAAGAATCTCGAGGTCTTAATTATCAACGATGGGTCAACAGATGGCTCTCACCAAATCATTGTTTCCACAGAAGATGAACGAATCAGGTATGTACACAATAAAAAAAACCTAAAGCTGATTACCACTTTAAATCTCGGCTTCGATCTTGCCAAAGGCAAGTATATCGCGAGGATGGACGCGGACGATATTGCTGAGCCAGAAAGGATTGCCAAGCAGCTTGAATTCATGGAATCAAATCCCGAAATTGGGATTTCGGGCACGTGGTTCAAAACCATTGGAAACAGAAATTCCATAGGAAAATATCCAGCAGATCATAATTCGATAAAGTACACTGCGCTCTATCAATGTCCATTTTTACACCCTTCGGTAATGATTCGTACAAGTGTATTACGCAATCACAGATTCTATTATGATTCGGAATACCCACATGCGGAAGATTTTGAACTCTGGGGCCGTATGGCTGAAGTGACGAAGATGGCGAACATACCTGAAGTGCTTATGAATTATAGGCATCACGAAAGCAACATTTCCGCACTTGAAAATCCGACTCAAAGAAAAAATAGTTCTCTAATTAAGCAGTCTTTTTACGCACAAATGGGGGTTACGGCCACCGAGAACGACATGGACTTATTTGAAAAAATGAATCATCAAGTTCGTACGTTAAGCACCGATGAATTAAACAGACTTGGAAAAATGCTAACCTCTTGCGTTGTTGGAAACCGAAAAGGCAAATACCTTTACCCGGGATGGTTCGACCAAACCATTGCTGCAAAATGGCTTGAAACTTGCTCTAATCACACCTACTACGGCTGGTTTATATGGCAGACGTATTGGAAATTCTCAGGCCTTAGGGTCAAGCCTTTAAGTGTTAAATCAACGGTGAAATTCTTGATCAAAGTACTATTGAGGAAAAAGCAATGATTAATCCACATCCATTTTTCAGCGTAATTATCCCGACTTACAATAGAGCCCGATCAATTGTTGAAGCAGTAGAAAGTGTTCTATCACAATCTTTTTCCGACTTTGAACTATTTGTGATTGATGACGGCTCAACAGATAATACTGGTGAGCTTCTAAAACCGATAGCGAAACGCGATTCAAGATTCAAGTATGTTTATCAAGAAAACGCGGAACGCTCGGCTGCTAGAAACCACGGCATAGAACTCTCTAAAGGCCGGTACATCTGCTTTTTAGATAGTGATGATGTGTACCTGCGAGAACATCTTGAAAAATTCCATCAGACAATTGAACAGAACAATTTCCCAAAGGCGTTTTTTATAGGTAACTCCTTAAGCGAAGTGAATGGGAAGCTGGTAAAAGACCCGCCATACATTACCCAAACTAACGACCCAATAGAGCTGTTTCTTAAGATTTCCTTTTGCTCCCAACAGGTGAGTCTTCACTCAGACATCCTCAAAGAATTCAAGTATGATACGAGCATTCGGATCGGTGAAGACCAAGAACTTTGGAGTCGCATAATAAGACACTACCCAGTTATTAGATCGAATCAGTATACGATTGTCCTTCGAGACCTTGGAGATCGAACGGTCAATTCTATGGATGTTAATGCCTTCAAGGCCAACTTAACACTTCGAAAAAAGATCATAGCCCAAGATACCGATGGTCGAATCCGATCAGAATGGAGAAAATTCTCTTTAAGTGCTGCATATTATAAACTAGCCGTTAGTTACTTGAAATCCGGAAGTAGACTCTCGTTTTTATGGAACATTATGAGGTCCATTCTTATCGACCCCAATCATTTCCCGAAAGACAAGATTCTTGTAATAGCGTCAGCAATACCGTTTATTAAGAACAGAATTAGACATCGATTACCCGCGTTTGTAAGAAACTGAAATGCGAATTATTCAGGTGGTACCATCATTAATTAAAGGCGGAGCAGAACGCTTAGCACTGAACATTACCGATGAACTAATAAAACTGGGTCACAATGTGCTGGTTGTTTCATTGAGAGACGATAATCGATACCCAGAGCTTTCTCTTCAGTCTATTCGAATTGCAAAATCAAGCGTGTATTATTCATTATTGGGTTCCGATGTAATTGAAATAGCGGATTTCGAATCCATCCTTGACGATTTCAAACCCGATGTGGTTCATAGCCACTTGGTTGATTCTGAGTTGGTGAGCAGACACAACCCAAGAAAAGGCGTGGCTTACGTCACACATTGGCACGGCTGTCCTAGTCTGACCAACCATGTGCCTTGGTCGGAAAGGTTTAATCGCGAATATGTCTGGAAATGGAATGTTAAACGCAGATTACTCAATCAATACACTAGTTGCAGCAACCATTTCCTCTGCATATCTAAATTCATTCAAGACTATGTAATGTCCAATGTCGGGGCTAACCAATCCGAAACCACAGTTATTCATAATGCCATTGATTTAAATCGATTCAAACCACTCGACCTACAAAAAAAGGATGGATTTCGTCTAATAAGCATCGGGTCGCTTCAGAAAAACAAGAATCACACTTTTCTATTCAAGCTTGTAAAACAGCTTTTGAGTAACGGACTTTCCGACATTCACCTTGACGTCTTCGGTGAGGGACCCGAACACCAATATTTGAGTTCTCTTATCAATGAAATGGGCCTTAGCAAACACATAACGCTACACGGCATTGTAAGCGACCCAGAAGTTCGATTGAATCAATCGCAGCTACTTGTTCATTCTTCTTGGCACGAACCATTCGGACTAATCTTCATTGAAGCGATGGCCTGTGGAATCCCAATCGTTTCTTTCAATACTGGTGGTCCTGCAGAGTTGATAAAGGATGGGGAGACCGGCTATCTAGTAGAGAAAGATGATGTTGATTCTTTCTGTGCCCGTGTGACAGAGTTATATCTAAATAGAAACCTCCTCACAAGCATGGGAGAGGAAGGTAAAAAACATGCACAACAATTTGGTCTCGAAGCCTACGTCAAAAAAATCGAATGTCTTTATGAGCAGCGTTTAGCCGTTGTCAGGAAGTGATTTTTCCCATTCCAAATCAGATTCAGTTGGAGTGTACCCGACCATTTTTTCATCAGACCTATCAATTCTAGAATAGGGTTTTCCGTTCTTAAAAACCACTTCGAATCTCATGTTGTTGTTAGCCAATTCATGCTTTAGCCCTTCAGGATAGTCCCCAAACATTTTTTTGTCTATACGTTCCAAGCGGTTACAGAACTCACGCTGAAACCGCCATTTCAAACTAGCCTGATTGGTGGTGTTAAATTCACGTTTACACCAATCAATTTTAAAAATCTCAAAATCAGACACTTCTTCGGGCCGATTAGCATCTGTATACTTATTGAATGCTTCGCGCCATTCAAAATACTGCCTCCGATAAATGAGATTGTCATCCGATTTCAAGCCCTCACAATGAAAATAATAGCGCTTGCTTTCTTGCTCGATAGAGTAATAAAAAGGCACTCGAATCACATCGAATTTACCGTGCTCTACGTATTCAATATCCTTTCCAAAACGTACCAGAATTGGCTCTCCAGGATCAATGGCCGGTAGGTTTTTGCGGGTGTGATGAAAATCCCCTCTAAGATTGGTTCTAGGCAACTGAATTGTTCGAGGTTGGTCGTCTTTCAGAACCTTTTCGCGAAGCAATTTCATGTCATCTGCACCTGACGTTCTGCAAACCATATCAGCATCCCAACGTAAGTGCCATTTGTAACGAGTTTGATCTAGACCTGCATTTCTGCAATCACCTAAAAGTGCGTTAGGCATTTCAAGAATATCCACCTCTATTCTGTCTGCGAATTTATCCTTGAAAGCATTCATCGCTTCCAAGGTTCCATCGTCAGAACCGTTATCAATGCAAACCACTTGATCAACTACACCAACCAAACTTTCTAAACAGAATGGAATAATATAGGCTTCGTTCTTTGCTGACACAACAGCCGTGATTCCATCTTTCAACGGGGCTCCGTTTCGAGTTTTATCCCACGAACGAACCCAACGATACCAACCGCTGTAGAGCACCACTTGAAGGACATTTCGAATTAGTTTTTTTAGTTCATTCATCCAAGACCAAAGATGCGTTTAACCTTTTGAACCGCCACACCCACAATGGTGGTGTTATTCTGCTGGGCATGAAAATGTACGGGTTCTAATCGTTTAAGCAGATAATAGTAAAGCGAGTAGCCCACAGGTACATGTCGAATAACGTTGAACCGTTTTTGCCATTTGTCAAACTCCGATTTTAGGTAGGTATCAGGTACTGGTATTAGCCCATCCAATCGAAAAGGGAATACCTGATGATTTATGACGGATTCTGCAAATTCCAACTCAACAACTCCGCCTTTCCGTCCGCTTTCGCGAATTGGGAAAACGTTTTCGTCCATTACTATATCATCAAAACAAAAATTGCCTAAGCTGAAATAAATTGGTACATTCTTGTAGATAAGATTCGATTGAAATGTATGTGTATGATGCCCGATAATGGCACTTGCACCGGCATCTACCATCTGCTTGGCATGATTAACTTGTTCTTGGTGAGGAAAATAACCGTAATCACATTTTCCGCCCCAATGAAGTAATACGACAACTTTATCTACTTCCGTTTTTAGAGTCCGAATAGCTTCCAAGATTTTAGGTAAATCGTAGATATTGGCATACACTTTTGCCTCTTTAGGGATTTTAGGGTTTGTGTCTTCATGCACGTAATTCAAGAAGCCAATCTTTGTTTCCTTTTTCTCAAATATGAACGGTTTTGCAACCTCTTCTGATTTAAGTGACGCTCCCAAATGTGCAATCCCCAATTGACCCAGTATTCCAACAGACTTCTCATACCCTTCTTCGAGATTGTCATAAACATGATTTGTGGCCAACGACACAAGCCCAATATTTAAATGTTTAAGCGCATTCAAAGCCTTTACGGAAGTGTGAATTCGCGGCACTTTTCTCTCATTCTGAGCAGTTCCCTTGGCCAAACATTCCAAGTTTCCGACCACTAAATCGGCATTTTGTAGAAGAGGTAAAACAACTTGAAATGGATTATCGCCCGATTCCAAAAGTGGTATGTAACGGTCGTTGAAAGACACATCGCCAATGAACCTGATTCGTATTGATTTCTTCTCTTGCATCAAGCTGTAAAGATAAATTGCGAATTTTAGCAACAACACAAGTTCATGTTATTCGGAACACTTCGTAATTCAAGTAGGTTTTTAAAGGAGAGTGGAGATGGTTTTCAATCGTTTCCATTTGGAGAGTTGACTTTGATTGTCAACGATTTTGGTCGTGGTTCACGCGGACTGTTTGAGACGAATTCAGGCCGATTCACATTTACTTCTGAAACGCCTTATTTAAGAACGAATTCAGGTTATAAAAAGGTTGAAAAAGCGGGAGAAAGTCTAAGTGATATCATTCCAAAATCGGAGAACAATTTTGCTGCTTTCGAGCTGACTAAAACCATTTCTGGATGGTCTGCCTTTGCATCGTCTGCACGGATTACACGTGCTCGGATGTATTTCCTTTTTGTGGAAGACGGAATTCTTTGGTCTGATGATTTACGCGAATTGATTCCGTTTTCATCACGCGAAATGAACCCGATGGGAGCATTTTCCATTTTAAAATATGGGGATGTTCCAGAATACATCACTGTAATTAAGGAAATATATTGTGTTCCTGTTGGACAGAAATTGGAATTCACCGAGAAGGAATTTGAGAATTGGCTGAAGCGAGGTGAAATTCCGAGAGAATCGTTTGAGTTCTATTTTAAACTCGATTTCCCGATGGATGGTGGCGACATTCCGAAAACGGAAAAATTGATGGATGCAGAGTTTGAGTTTATATCAACTCTAAACCCAATAGTTCCTATTTCTGGCGGTGTTGATAGCACGTTGGCCAACTGCCTCATTAACAAGTTCATAGACAAACCGTACCCTGCGTATTACATCCAATTTGGCGAAGACGACCCAGAGGTGAAATTCGCACAGGAAGCTGCTAAAGCCACCAAAGCGGAACTGGAAATAGCTCTTTTCCAGCCAAAAGACACAATTCCAAGTTTCGAGTATCAGAACGAACACGCTATTCAGCCGATTGGCGAAAGTTCGACCATTTCAACCGCGTATCATTTCATGCGCCAAGGGTATTCTGGCCATAAGATTATTGACGGAACTTTGGCCGATGGCTGCTACGGATCTGCCAATTACAATCACAACATAATCGGTGAGGTCCCAGAACGTCCGCAATGGCAACAGCAAATGAATGAGTGGATTGCTGCACAATTACAAAGTAAGAAGCTGCCTTTCTATGAACGTTTTCACCCGCGAGACAGTTATGTTCAAGACCCGTATTTGCAATTTATGGATGTGTATTTGGGGCCTTTTGGCAACATGTGGCTAAAAGATTCGAAAAAGCATTCCGAGAAATTAATCCCGCTTTGGCAGTATTACTACGATTATCTGCAACCTGAGAAATCCAAACAGGATGATTGGATGAAATACAGCGTTTTT
>DMRV01000044.1 GCA_003456455.1 Flavobacteriales bacterium | reverse complement strand
ATTGCACACGAACGCAACCCAAAGGGAGAGCACGTCAAAAAACACCTTCCAACCAATCCAAGTCCATGCAAAAAGAATCATCCCCGTCAGCAATAACGTGGGCCAAGCGACGGAAGGAGCTTGAATTAAATTTCGCGCAGGTATGTTGTCAGCAGGGGTATCAATTGGTTGAGACATCAAAGGAAATTACATAAATTATATAGAGATGCTGCACCCTAACGTGTCAACAATAGCGTCAAACATAACTCAAGGTACACGATGTCCCCAACTTGCCTCAGTCATCGCAAACCAATCCTCCAACTCCAAATGAAATGAACAAGCTTCCTTCAAGTCAGACAACCGCAACAGATCCGTCGTTCCAACAACCGGAACAATACCGCTCGGATGGCGCACCAGCCATGCTAAAAGGAGCTGTGCGGGAGTGCGTTCTGTTTTTTCAGACAATCGTGCTACCACTTCATTTAACCGCTTTTGTTGCGGACCGGAAATCTTAAAGAAACTTCCAAGTGGAGACCACGCCATGGCGGCGATTTTGTTCACCTTCATAAAATCCAATGTTCCATCAGTCATAGGGGATGTGTGCGTCACAGAGCACTCCAGTTGGTTCCATAAAGGGCGTTCGTCCCCTTGAAACAACGCCATTTGAGAGGGCGTGAAATTCGAAACTCCCCACCCTTTAATCTTTCCTTCTTCCTTCAGTTCTAACAACGTGTGAACGATGGATTCCGGATCCATCAACGGGCTCGGACGGTGCAATAGCAACCCGTCCAAATACTCCGTCTGCAGGTTTCGAAGGCTATTCTCAACAGACTTCCTGATGTGCTGTGGACTGTAGTTGTAATGCTTGACCGATGAGGCGGTTTTTGGATTGGGATATTGAATTCCGCACTTGCTAACCCACCACACATCCTCTCTCGATACATTGGTCTCGGCAAACGCCTGGCCAAAGGCGCGCTCCGTGGTAAAGTCACCATAGATGTCTGCATGATCAAACGCAAACACACCGCGCTCCACACACCCTTCGATCTGACGCGACATGTTAGAAAGACTCATGTCTGTTCCCCACACACCCCAATTCATGGTTCCTGCAATAATTTCAGGTTGGTTCATGAATGAAAACTACATCAAAAGGAGGCACGCACACCGCATTTTCAACACCCTCGATGTTTAGTTCGCTGGTGTCTCTTTTGGTGCAGCAGCATCCGTCAACCCTTCCTCTACAGGCACTCCTGATTCCATGCTGGATTCAGCCCCTGAGGCATTCGGTTCTCCGTCCATACCGACGCTGTCCGTGCCATAGTGAATGGCCAATACAATGGCGACACTTACAAGCAAACCGACGATGAGCTTCAAGAAGTCCTTGGCTACAATCGGGAAGATGGACTTCAGGTTTCCTTTTTTCGTGAGGCCCGTATTCAAAGCCAATTCTCGACCACACAACAATCCAACAAACACCCATGTCGTAGACATCGGGATGTTGTTCAATTGCTTAAAATACAAAAGGAGGAAAGCGTAAACGAGATCAATGAGCGTCGCTGAACGCACATATTTCGTGCTCTGTTTGTCCAACACAATTTGCTGGATTTTTCCGCCCTTCTGATAAAATATATGGCCCAAACCAAGGACAAAGAACCCCATAACCAGCAACAACTGCGTCAATGAAATTTGACGGGGAAGGAACACAGCGATGTTAGCGACATCGTGCGACAACCAAGTAAACCACAAAAAACCAGTTGAACACCACTGGAACACCCTCCAAAACTTCTTTGTGCCATCGCTTACATCTTCCTTTTCATTGATGAAACGAGCAATGATGAGCCAGAGTACATAAGCGACAATCGCAGCAAGGCCATATCCCATTACGCTCTTTAAGAGCATTTTCTCAAGAACAAATGTGGATGCAAATGCCGAAAGCACGAGGAAAGATGTGGATACCGGAATCCCTTTTCGGGTCAACAACACCAGCGCTAATGGCGCCATGGCATGGTACCATTGTGGCTCCTTGTATGGGATTTTCGTCAGACGACCGAATGAAATGTCACCATCTCCTGTGTACCATCCGTACGCTAACGTCGCCACCAATACCGTTGCGGCGGCAGCCCAAAGCGTTGTCCATTTAAATTTATCTCGGTTCGAGGCAATCCATGTTCCAAGTGTTTGCACGCTATCATTGGCAATCACCGAGTAGCCAGCCAAGATGAAACCTATTGTAGTAAAAAGAGCGATCATACCATTCTATTTGGGAGTGTGAATGTCACCATTGGCAACGATAAAACAAGGTGCTAAATGTTAAGTTAATGTTACGTAATACCCACGTTAAATCAACTGGTTTTCTGGTTTTTATGCCCTCCACAGGCTACCAGCCTACATCTTTATAATCATCGCTTGGGTGACGGTTAATTTGGCGGGGGACAACCTCGCTGGGCTTGGTCACGTTTACCCCTTATTGCATTGGGTGTTTCCGCATGCCTACCATCTGTCTTTCTCGAAATGGGCTATCTTCATTGTTTCGCCGAAACGAACCATGCGCACACCTTCATTTTTTATCGACCCTGACATCCGAAGAGCTGAAACACTTCCGGCTGAATTCTATACCCGCGATGATGTTTTTGAGGCTTTGAAGGTTTCTGTTTTCGAGAGGTCATGGCATTGGGTTGGGCCCGTCGCAAATGCAATTTCTCCTGAAAACTCGGTTTCTCCTTTTGTTCTGTTGCCTGAATTCCTTGATGAGCCCTTGTTGTTGTCCCGTCAAGAAGATGGTCACATCCAATGTCTCGCCAACGTGTGCACGCACCGCGGCAATCTTCTCGTCGACAAGCCGTGTCAGTTGCGCCAGCTTGTATGTGGATACCACGGCCGCCGTTTCGAAATGAATGGGGCCTTTAAAAGCATGCCAGAGTTTGAAACAGCACTTGACTTTCCTCGGCCATGTGATGATCTGAAAGACCACCCGATCACCTCTTGGGCTGGGCATTTATTCGTTGGGCTTGCCCCTTCTTTTGGTTTGTCTGCATTGATTGAGATTCTCAACGAACGGGTTGGTTTTATGCCCGTTTCACAGTTCACATACCAACCGAAAAAAGAAGAGGTTTATGAAGTGGACGCTCACTGGGCGTTGTACTGTGATAATTTTCTAGAGGGCTTTCACATTCCTTTTGTGCATCAAGCTTTGAATGCTGCTGTTGATTACGATCAGTACAAGACCGTCCTCTTTGAATACGGTAGTCTCCAAATTGGATATACCCGTGGAGATGCCGATACGTTTGATTTACCCGAGGGCCACGTTGATTTTGGGTCCAATATCTCAGCGTATTACTTCTGGTTGTTTCCTAACGTCATGCTCAATTTCTATCCCTGGGGATTGTCGGTCAACCGGGTTGAACCCATTAGCAAGAACAAAACCAGAATCACATTCAAGTCGTACGTTTTCGACGCTTCTAAAATGGATCGTGGCGCTGGGGGTGATTTGGATTTAGTAGAACAGGAGGATGAGGCAGTCGTCGCTGCTGTTCAAAAAGGAATTCAATCAAGAAGTTATTCAACTGGGCGGTTTTCACCAACGCGAGAGCAAGGCGTGCACCAATTCCACTTGTTGCTGTCCCGATTATTGGAAAGCGACAACAGGTCCAACTAAAGTGAAAAAACCAGGTGTTTTTCAGCTTGCCTTAAAGCAAGTTGATTCGATCCGCTAAGGAGTCTTTATAGCTTCCACCTACAGGGATTTCCTTGTCCATTCCGTCAATTGTAATCATCGCGTATTTGATGCTTTCAATGGCTTCAATGTTCACAATGAAACTCCGGTGGACGCGCAAAAATTCTTTGCCTCCAAGTTTTGTTTCTACATCCTTCATCGTCGAATGAATGGTGTAGCTCTCTGTTCGTGTGTGGACCACAACGTAGTCTTTCAATGCCTCAACAAACAACAGGTCGTCGTTCTTTACACGAACCAAACGGCTGCGGTTTTTAACAAAGATGACGTCTGAGTCTTCTTTGTGTTCAGCCATGCTGCGCAAGAAGTCAGTTTCCTGCTTCATCTCACGCTCTTTGCTGTGCTTGTGCAAAGCCATTTCAATCGCCGTTTGGATATCGACGTCTTTAAATGGCTTCAGGATATAACCATGCGGTTCGGCCATTTTAGCCTCGTTCAGCGTGCCCTCATCTGCGTATGCCGTGAGAAATACAACCGGGATATCCATGTTGCGTTTGATCTCCTCAGCTGCTGCAATTCCGTTCATATCTCCCTTGATCATGATGTCCATCAAAGCCAGGTCTGGCTTGTGTTTCATGGCCATAGAGATCGCATCGTTCCCATTATCCGCAGAGGCAATTACATTGTATCCAAGGTTTCCAAGGCATCGTTCGATGTCTTTACGGACGATGCTTTCGTCCTCAGTAACAAGTATATTGATTGGCATGGTAGTCGTGTTCCGTTAATCCGCAATTGGGGTAAATCTAACCAAAAAGGAACTCCCCGTGGTCTTTTCTAACGCACTCGTCGTGGAATTGTTATTCACAATCAAAACTCCATCGAGCTGTTCTGTTAGGGCTTGAACAAGATATACTCCTAAAGAATCGTTCGATTCAAAGCTAAAACCTTCGGGTAAACCAACACCGTCATCCGAAACCTCTATTTCCAATTCGTTGTCCTTTTCCTCTACCCTTAGTGTGAGTTTTCCATGCTCTCTTCCTACAAAAGCATACTTCAAACAATTCGATACCAGCTCGTTTACAATCAACCCACACGGGATGGCTTGCTTTAAATTGATGTACACGTTATCCAAACAAGACACCAGCTCTACTTCACATGAAATTTTGGAGTAGCTATGAATCAGGTTGTTGGTGAGGCGTTCGAGATAAGAAGAAAAGCTGATCGAGCTAAAATCAGAGTTCTGATACAATGACTCGTGGATGAAGCTCATCGTTGAAATTCTATTTTGACTCTCTTCCAAAATATTCAACATAAGCGGATCCGATATGAACCGGCGCTGAAGGTTGAGCATGCTTGATATGACCTGAAGGTTGTTTTTAACCCGGTGGTGCACCTCTTGCAACAGCACCTCTTTCTCTTTCAGCGCCTCTCGGATTTGTTGCTCGATTTCTTTTCTCTCAGTAATATCATATGCAATGCAACTGAGTTCTTCTTCCTGGTCATCGTACCGCACCGGATTGACAAACACTTGATACCACACGACTTCTCCTGCGAAATCCACAAGAGGCAATTCAAATTGCTGTTGCACCCCTCTTTGGGCTTGTTTCAACAAGCGCAATTGGCCGTTGTATAGTTTCTCCGAGGTAAAGGTGCCCAACAACTCAACAATTGCAGTTCCTTTTTGAATATCAGCCTTGAATCGGTTTTGGAATGTACTCTCCATATTGAGGTTCGATGAACTCACATGTAAAGACTGGTCCAGGGTAAACATCAAAAGGTATTTCGTCGAGTTGAATATGGACTCCAGTTTTGCAGATTGCACCATCGCATCACGCTGGTACCCGCGCATTTCTGATACATCCAAGAAAATTCCCCTCACACCAGTTACTTTTTCGTTGTGGTCTCTTTGCATCGACGCTCCTCCGAGCATGTTCAACGGGGTCCCGTCTTGTTTTTTAAAAACAAGTTCTTTGTTCGTCCCTGAAATCGATTCGGCCCAGTTTTCATTATCAAGAGAAGTAATGGATTGGAGGTTGGTTTCCAACAAGGATGTACCGTTATACCCAAGTGTTCTGAAAAATGACGGGTTCGCGTAGGTGAATTTTCCGTGTTGATCGACCAAGAAAACTAAATCGCTAGCGTTGTCTAAAATGTCACGATACCGCTCTTCACTTCTACGAAGTTCTTGTTCCGCTATCTGCAGGCCCGTAATGTCCCTCCCCACCGTAACCGCTCCCAATGTATTCCCATCATCATCCCTCAACGAAGCAACGGACATCAAGAGTTGAAATGTTTCACCTGAAGAACGGAGACCTGTCAACTCCCCAACGAAGTGATTTTTCTCTTTTAATTCGCTCATCACATCCGCGAATTCACTTTCATCCGCTAAAAACTGCTTAGGCCTTAGTTGTTTCGCATCGTCAAAAGTCCATCCAAACTCCACAGACGCTGCGTGATTAAATTGAATCAAATTCCCATTGATGTCAAACGCAAGAATCATATCAATAGAGCTCTCTACAATGGACCTGTTCAGTCTTTCCGCCTCCTTTAGTTGAATTTGTGTCTTCTTGTGGCGCTTAATTTCTTCCTTCAAAAGAGCATTCGCTTCTTCAGCTGAAGAAGCTCTCATCTGCTCACGTACAAGCATCATTCGGGTCGATAAATCACTCACGGTAATCTGAACAGCCGGTTTCTGATCATAAAACGTCAAGCCCATTTGAATCCCAACAGCTTTCACTTGCGTATTCAAACCCCGCATGGACAATTCGATATAGGGTGGTTTCTCTCCTTTATAAACCGCTTCCATATCCTCCAATACCCGCTGGCGGTCTGAGTCCATAAAGAGCGAAGAGATATCTTGATTGTACACTTCCTCCTCATCTTCAAAACCCAATAAACTCGAGGCCGCTTGGTTGATGTATCGAATTTTATTTTTGACAACGAGAAACAACCCGATCGGGCTGGATTCCACCAATAACCTAAACCGTTCTTTGGTTTGAAGTAGGTCGCGCTCAATCCTCTTTTTTTCGGTAACATCAAGCATTACCAATGCTTGTAGGTTGTCTGTTTCTTTATTTGTTGATGTGAGTTGAGCCTCTATATTGATTTTAATCCCTTTCGAATTTTCAATTTCAAAATCAAACACTTCATTCAATCGGGTAGATAACCGCTTCCAATCACGTGTTTTAAAGAACCCTTTAAGACCGTTTTTAATGAGTTCATTCGCTTCATTGAACCCTGTGATTTGAACCATGCGTTCATTGACATCAACCACCTCATCACCACTAAACAAAGCGATTCCCTCCATGGTACCGTTGCTCAACGCTTTAAATTTATTCTGATTGATCGTTTGAACTTCTTTTAGAACCTCCAACTCTGTAACGTCTTGCAGCGTNNNGTGGTTGCCATCCAGATCTTTCACAACCCCTTGAAAAGGAGTTGATTCGTTGTTTTTAACCCATTCGAACAGCGCGGAGTGACCTGAATCCAAGTATGTATTGAATGCATCATTCGATGCACAGATCACACCGTCTTGATAAACGGCAGCAGCATCGTTTAATGCAAACAACCAAGAATACACAGTGTCTTGATCCTTCATGGTGTTTTCGTTCTTTTTAGATCACGGTCTGCACGCTTTTCCCTTCTTGTTTTAATGGTTTGACCATCCACTTTTATCAATTCTCCTTGACGATATTCTCGTGTTTGCTCGATGAGATTATCTGAATTGTAGAAAATCCATTTTCCTTGTTTCACTCCTCCTTCATACCGTTCTATATGATCAACTCCCCCCTTCTCTTGATAAAAAGTGTGTTTTCCATCGGGTAGTCCAAAAATAAAAGTTCCTTTAAAACTTTGCTTTCCATCGGTATTAAAATGCTTCCACTCTTCGTCTTTCATTCCATCTAAATACGCTCCCTCCTCTCTGTGGTCATTAACATCTTCTATCCAATCACCTTGCTTCAAACCGTTCTGATAAACACCTTGATTGAGTAATTCTCCGGTGATATTCCATTCAATGAATTCGCCGTTCTCTTTCCCTTTTCGGTATTGCTCTTTTCGATGAAGGGATTTATTGGGATAATACCAGGTCCAATCTCCATGATACAGTCCGTTTTTAAAAAAACCTTCTTGGATGATATCACCCAGTGCATTGAAGTATTCCCACTTTCCCTCCTCTTTTCCAGCTGTATAATTTCCACTGGCTTTTTTATTTCCCATTTCGTCAAACCACACCCACCAACCCGTGCGATTGCCTTCCTCATTTGTGATTCCTTCTGCTACTTTTTTATTGGCCTCGTACAACGCTCCTGACTCCAGTGTTCCGGTGGTATCATACGCCCTAAAAACACCAATCAACGCATCCTCTGAATACGTAGATTTTGTTGCAATAACCCCATTTGGATGGCGTGTCGTTCTTACATCTACAGGTGTTGTTGCCTCTACATCTTTTACAATCTCTCCAAATTCGTATTTTTCTAGATAATCCAACTGGCCAAACCCGTCGTAAAACTTGAAAATTCCGTTTCGTTTTCCTGCAAGCCAAGGACCTTCCTCTATTTTCCGTTCCATGGAATTCCACTCCATCCAAATCCCTGTTTTTCTATTTTGATCATCCAACGCATTGATTCGTTGCGTTGATCTCAAACGGCCTTCATCGTAT
The DNA here is from genome assembly GCA_003456455.1 of Flavobacteriales bacterium. GTDB lineage: Bacteria > Bacteroidota > Bacteroidia > UBA10329 > UBA10329 > UBA10329. Next base: position 155 of record DMRV01000044.1, on the reverse strand, counting down.
TCGAATAATGCGATAACACGACCGTCCTCCGCCCATTCTCTCCCCCAACCATGGGTTTTACCTGTTTTAAAAGGAGTTCTCTTTTTAATCCATCCGGATGGATCATAATCCAACTGAATTCCTACCTGAACACCCTGTTCAAAAACACGTTCTGT
>DMRV01000208.1 GCA_003456455.1 Flavobacteriales bacterium | reverse complement strand
GAGATGTGTATTTAATTGACAAAGCGGAAAGGCAGCGTAAACAAACATTCAACTTTGCGGGAAGGATCAGCGACAAACTGAATGCTGAACCGTTGCCGTTTTCCTCCATTAGTCTGAGTACTTCGGGGGCGTTAACAGACGCCAATGGTGGATTTTCCTTGTCACTTCAAGACAGTGTTGTCGGCATTTGTGTTTCGCATATTGGTTACTACAGAAAGGACACGGTAATTTCCGCTGGGCGGAATATTTCAATTCAATTGACGCCTCAGACAATTGACCTGAAAGAGGTAGTAGTTTCCGCATCTTCACTTATACAGGAGCCTTCTGTATCCTTTGAAACACCTGCTACAATTAAGTTGAATAGTAGAATGGCTGTTTATGTACCCGGAAGCAGCGATAATACCATCAACAATCTTTTGCGGTTACAGTCTGGAATTCTGGCTGCCGGAGAACAAGCAGAAGACTTCACAATTTGGGGTTCTTATAAGGGGCAAACACATATGATATATGATGGAATAACCTTGTTCAATATCAGCAGTCTTGCGCAGAATATAGGAGTGGTAAATCCACTGATTATCAATGACGTTGAGGTGGTTAAAGGTGGCTACAATGTGGAAAGAGGAGATAGGGTAGGAGGCATTGTAAGTATAACGAGCACTGAGGGTGATCGACAGAAAGTGAAAGGTGCGATACGACTTAGTGATCAATCAACAGCAGCAAGAATAAACCTTCCTCTTGGCAAAGGGCTTTCGCTTCAGGCGGCAGGAAGGTTCTTGTTTCCACAAAATTTTGGAACACTGATACACAGTGGGTTAAAAGGTGCTGATGGGAAGCGGCTTTTTGTGGATGGCAATCTGAAACTTTCTGGAAGCTTAGCCAACGGAGATAATTTTCACCTAAGCTTTGTAGGTTCTGGAGAACAAGAATATCGAGGGTATTCAAATAAGGACTACATGTTCAATTCAGAGCATGACAATTACCAATTAGGGGGCAATGCCAGATATACTAAACGTTGGAAAAAACATGGGGCGAGCACAGGTTCAGTGTCCTATTCCAGATTTCAATCGAGCATTTCAGAATTCTATTCCAAGGAAGGTCAAGGCAGTGCTCAAGATAGTGGCACCTACTATAATGGTTCTCGGAATAGCATTGCCGAATTGCAGGCACGTATCGACCATGAGTTTCCAGCAAGAAGAATTCACCGATTAGGATTTGGAGCCGGCTACGTATTAAATCGGTCGGTACTTGAATTCGACAGCATTACCATACCTCTTGCAAAAGGACGAAATGATGTGTCCAGAGTAAACGCATACGTGAGAGAAGCAGTTTTTTTAGGCAAGTATCTGACCTTACAACCAGGAGTGAGGTTGGACGTGACATTGGAAGACCCAAAGGTTTATTTCCAACCCAGACTTGCGATATTGGTAAAACCGAACAAACATTGGAGGATCCGATTGGCATGGGGCATCTACTATCAATTCATCACGGAAAACGCTTTTGTCGACCCATTCAGTAACCAAGTCTATTTCTGGCAAGTAGCCGATGGTTCACGAACGTTTGTACAACAAAGCATGCAATATGTAGCTGGGGCTTCATTCAATAAATGGGGCTTGAACGTGGCGGTTGATGCGTATTACAAGACCCTAAACAGTTTAATACGATGGAGTTACGATGAAGAGAATAACAGCCCATTTTTCCACGCAAATGGTACTGGAAGATCCTATGGATTTGATGTAGCCATTAGGCAAAGAATTTGGAAACTGACCCTTGCAGGAACTTACAGTTGGTCTAATAGTCAAGATGCGTTCAATAGTATTTCAAACGGCTCATACATACGAGCTCCACACGACCAAAGACACGAAACCAAGTGGACTGCAACCTTGAACCTGAAACCATTTTTCTTGTCCGTTAATTACATATATGGCTCAGGATTTCCTATTCAAACCGTTTCCGGTTTTCATAATTCGAGATACTATGGCAGATTGGATGCAGCTTTCCTTATTCGAAAAAAAATCAGACAAGTTGAACTTGAAACAGGTGTTTCGGTCTTAAATGTTCTCAACCGTAATAATATCAGATACAATAGGTTCACGAGTTTTTCTGACGGAGTGAAGAACTATCAAGAGGCCACGAGAATTACGCCACTAGTTTTTGTTGCTCTTACGTTTTAATCTGCTGCTTATTTATTCCTGCGATACATGTTCCAGGCTGGAACCATATTATGTTAAGCAACGAATGGCATGGAATAACTGCTGATTCTGTTTGATGTTACATCATTAATCACTAGCTAGCAGTATACTGAGCTGTAAAAAGGCATCCAAGTGGTTCGACATTTGTCCGGTTGGCTCCACCTTCAAAGCCCTGCAATTGCGGGGCTTTGTTTTTTCCAGCCCTTCGGTAATTTAGCGTGGTGAGCAAGACACCTCCCATAGCATCTCAGGGTCAGACCTTATTTCATAAAATTTGGGAAGACCAAGCGTTACTAATAGACATGGCTCGTCACTTCAAAGTTCAATTCAGTTTTAATCGGAATACAGTGAGAACCAATCCTTTAATCGTTCTGTAATGAGTAAACCGACCTATGAAGAATTAGAAAAGGAGATCTATAATCTCAAAACGCAATCTGGAAAAGTCAAGAATATAACAGAGGATGAGGCCAAAAGGCTTTTGCACGAATTGCGGGTGCGCAAGAAAGAGTTGGAAATGCAGAACGAAGAGCTGCTAGCCGCGGGAAACAATGCCGATACAGGCGAGAACTACTACGATACCATTCTAAATAACATGGGTGATCCTGTGTTTGTTAAGGATGACCAAAGCAGAATTGTACTCGCAAATGATGCTTTTTGTAAAGTCTTCGGCCGAGCTAAATCCGAAATCATCGGTAAGACACTTGCCGAAGATGTTCCTCTAGGCGAACGCGACTATTTTTTGAAAGTTGACAAACAAGTAATATCAACTGGAAAAGAAAGTATAATTGAAGAGAAACTTACTGTTGGAAGTGGCGAAACAAGAACAATATCTACCAGAAAGACGCGATTTACAGATAAGGCGGGCAATAAGTTTCTTGTTGGCGTAATCCGCGACATTACAGAACTCAAGCAGGCGGAAGAACTCGATAGACTAAACAAATACAATGAGTTTTTGCTGAGGGCGGCTGAAGTACTCTCCCAACCAAATAGGATATATCAGGTTGCCTTACGCGAATTAGCCGAAAACGTGTCTCTTTATTTTGGCGCTGTTTGCGACATCTCTATCCTCAATCAAGAAACGGGGATAATTATTCCGCAAGCAATTTATCACCCCGATGAGGAAATTCGAAACATTATTCTCAAGCTTTTTGAGTCTCGCACTGTAAGAAGAGGAGAAGGTCTTGTGGGAGCCGTAATTGAAACGGGTAAGGAGGTTCTTTTTAAAGATGTTCCTGAAAACATGCGAGTGGGACCACGTTCTATTGATAAGCGGATTGTTCCTATTAGCATGTTGTATGTGCCACTGCATGGATCTAACGGTGTTTTAGGCTCATTAAACGTTACGCGTCTAGAGGGACAAAAGCACTTTTCAGCGTTTCAGCTTGATAGAATAAGGCGGCTGAGCGAATACGTTTCATTATTTGTTGAAAACGGTTTGCTAAAAGAACGGGAAGCAATTGAAACTGAGAGGAGAGTAGCCGCAGAAAAGCAATTGGAACAAGACAAAAAATGGGTTGAATTTAAACTCAGCACATCTCAGATTCTTGCAGATGTGGATTCCAATCTGGAGGAAGTTTTACAGGGTTTTGCAAAACAAGTAGCCTTGTTTTTTGATGTGGTTTGTGATATTCAGTTAATTGAGGAGGAAACAAAAGAAATTATTCCAGCGGCAATTCATCATAAAGACAAGCTGGTACGAGTAAAAATCAAAGAGCATTTCAGTAAAACCAGTTTTAAAATTGGTGAGGGCATGATTGGCAAGGTGATAGCTACTGGAGAAGAAGTGTTCGTGCCAAGGTTGTCAGACGAAATATTGAGCAAAACGAAAGAGCAGCAGGTAGACCTAGATATATTACCATCTTCTTTTTGCTACGTTCCGCTTCGAGGACACAATAACGTGTTTGGCACCTTGAATTTGACCCGACTTCATGACCAAAACCCATTGGTAGAGGAAGATGTATTTCAGATTCGTGATTTGGCACACCATGCTTCAATATTTATAGAAAACCGGATTCTTCAAAACATTCAGCAACGTGAAATTGAGCTAAGAAAGAAGGCTGAAAAGAAGTTAGAAAGAACTACTAAGGTTCTAGCCCAAATTGAAGCGGAAACGCGCATGATACTTAATGCGATTCCAATTTACATATCTCGGATATCTAAAGATTTACGGTATTTATTCTTCAATGAAGCGTACAGAAATAGAGGGATAGACCCTCTTGCATCAGAAGGAAAAAGGGTTGTAGATATCGTTGGACAAGATGTGCTGAACGACCTGATGGTTTATGTAAATGATGTTCTCGAGGGCAATCTTGTAAACTACGAATATCATTACACCATGAATGATGGCGTGCATCGTTACTTTAACGTAGTGCTTGCTCCTGAGTTTGATGCAGATGGTGTGGTTACCGGATTCTATTCCTGCTCAACAGATATGACTACAAAGGTTTTAGCCGAGCGTGAAGCTAAACTGACTCAAGACCGACTCGAATCACTGTCCCTGAACTCTGGAGATGCCTTCTTCTTCCATGATGTGGAACAGAACATTTTGGACGTGAATCAGGAGGCTACCGATATGCTTGGGTACTCTCGTCATGAGTTGCTGACAATGACAGCGAATCAAATTGATCCAGTTTGGAAAGGGGAGCTTTATCAGAAATTCCTGAAGGTGCTAGATGTCAACAGGCCTCAAACGTTCGAAACCACTGTTCTTCGAAAAGATGGCGGTAAGGTACCGGTTGAAGTTCGTTTTGTGAAGAGGGTGGAAGATGGGCAAATCTATATTCAGTCGCTAATGCGCGATCGAACTGAGAAAAAGGAGCAAGAAGAAAAGCTAAGACACTCGGAGGAAAGAATTAGGCTTGTTTTTGAGAATGTGGAAGATGTTATAAGCGTACATGACGAAGAAGGTATTTTTGAATCTGTTAATAAAACCACTCAGGGTAACACAGAAACTGATGTGATTGGTACTTCTTTGTATGATATATATGATGAAAAAAGAGCTGCGGAAATCCGTGTTAAGTACGAAAGACTTAAAAAAACCGGAGAGTCTTTCGAGATTGAACAGGCATACGCTGGGCCAGATGGAAGTACAGTTTTGTACCTGGCAAAATTCGTAGCCATAATTCATGATGGTAAGTTTTTCAAAGCAATAGTTATTGTCAGGGATGTAACCGCAGAACGGAGCAAAGAACTATCAGTTATGAATGCAGTGCTACAGGGTCAAGAACAGGAACGGAAACGTCTTGGTGCTGAGTTACATGATGGGATTGGACAAGTACTTTCTGCTATTGCGCTCCAAGTTTCTCAAATTCGAGAAGAGATTTTAGAAGAAGATGTAAAAACCATTATCACTGACTTAACTAGTTTGAACCAGAACCTTCAGGAAGCGATTAGGGAAGTCAGAAATATTTCTCACGACCTTATGCCGGAGGTATTAGAAAGTTTTGGGTTAAAAGAGGCGATTAACCAAATATGCACTAACCTGCAGGATCGGTCTGGAATTAACGTGATGTTTAACCATGTAGATTTAGACAAGAGGTATAGCCAACAAATTGAAGTAAATGTCTATAGAGTTGCACAGGAGCTCCTCAATAACATACAGAAGCATGCTTCGTGCAGTAAGGTTTTTGTAAGTCTCATCGATCATGGCGATTCAATCAATTTTACCGTAGAAGATGATGGAGTCGGATTTAATATTGAAGAGGCTTCAGATGGAATAGGCTTGAGTAATGTAATCTCTCGAATCAATTCAATTAGTGGGCAAATAGACATAGAGAGTTCGGAAAATTCGGGCACACTTGTTAATATTGATGTACCAAAGAGAAACGAATGAACAAAGTTAAACTGATAGTGGTCGATGATCACCCGATTCTTCGTGGAGGAATTGTCTCATTGCTCGAAAAAGTCGAAAACATTGAGGTAATATGTGAAGCCGCTAATGGCAAAGAAGCTTTGGCTTGCATAGAAACGGACAAGCCGGATGTTGTTTTAATGGACATCAATATGGATGGGAAACTGGATGTCACAACCACGGAAACCATTAAACAAAGGTGGCCAGAGATAAAAGTCCTGGCGTTTTCCATGCATGAAGAAGTGCAAGTAATCAGACGCATGCTAAAAGCGGGAGCTTCAGGATATATTCTTAAGAATGCAGCCCATCAAGAAGTACTACGCGCCATTGAAGCCGTGATGCAAGGAGGAAACTATTATGGCCAAGAGGTCTTGGATATAATGACGCAATCTATTAGTGCAGATGGCGAGGCAGAGCATGAAATAGTTTTAAGTAACCGAGAGAAGGAAGTGCTGCATTTTGTGGCCAAAGAATACACCAATCAAGAAATTGCGGAGAAGATTAACATCGGTCTCAGGACGGTGGAAACTCACAAGCGAAACCTTATCAAGAAATTGAGAGTGAAGAATGTGGTTGGATTGGTTCGATTTGCACTGGAGCAGGGTCAATTACTTGACATTGGATAATGTCCGGTTTTCTTCAAAAAAAAACTTTTAAGGCACCCAAAGGAGCGCTTATTTATTTACTAGGGTTTTATGTGCTCGTGCAATTTGCATGGTGGGCGTATATGTTGGTCAATCTCAATGCAGAGATTTATACGCTAAAGCGAGAAATGCTTGTTCTCTCCGAATTGGTTGGCCCCGAACAGTTGATACAAAAGGCACAACTGGACGAAAAACTATCGCTTAGCATTTGGATGGTTTTGGGAGAAGGGGCAGTCTTCGTTTTCATTCTACTCCTCGGATTTTGGGCGGTCCGCAGAAGCGTTGCTAAACAACTTGATGTAGCCGAGCAGCAGAAAAACTTTCTTCTATCTATTACGCACGAACTAAAATCGCCCCTTGCGGCCATTAAACTTCAACTGCAAACGCTGCACACCAGAAATATTCCTGAGGAGAAAAGAACCCAATTATATGTACGAGCCCTTGGAGATACCAATCGGCTGGAAAGCCTGGTAGAAAACCTTTTGTTGGTTAATAGGGTAGAATCTGGCGGACTTCCTTTAGATAGAGAGAAAATGAATCTTTCTAAATTCTTGAAAGAGTTAGTTGAGGGAACGTATGCCAAGCAACTAGAAGAAAAACAACTGAGATTAACCATTGATTCCGACATTGAATCAAGTATCGATAAAATGGCTTTTCATAGTATTGTCATCAACTTGGTTGATAATGCTGTTAAGTACGGTGGAAGCGGAGCCATTACCGTAAAACTGAACTTAGCGGAGAAGGATGAAATAGAATTTTCTGTTTTAGATAATGGAGAAGGAATCCCGAATAGTGAAAAGAAAAAAATTTTTGAGCGCTTTTATCGCAGAGGAAATGAAGATGTTCGTCAAACTAAGGGAACGGGTATCGGCCTTTATTTAGTAAGGCTTTTAGTTGAAAGACATGGTGGGGTAATCTCGGTTCTTGACAACAAGCCCAATGGCGCAAAATTTCTTGTCAAGCTGCCACGAGTTGATGACTAAACTTTCATCGTTTCAATATTTAGTTTTCTTTGTGCCCCTAAAATCACACCCAAATACGCCATATGAAGAACCTTGTAATTGTTGAGTCACCTGCTAAAGCGAAGACCATTGAGGGTTTTCTTGGGAAGGAATTCACGGTTAAATCCAGCTTTGGGCATGTCCGTGGACTTCCAAACAAAAAACTATCCGTAGATGTAGAGAACAATTACAAACCTGTGTATGAAATCTTAGAAGGGAAAGACTCATTGGTCAAAGAGTTGAAAAAACTCAGTAAGCAAGCGGAAATGGTTTGGTTGGCTTCGGACGAGGATCGCGAAGGAGAAGCTATCGCATGGCATTTGTTTGAAGCGCTAAAATTGGACAAAGCCAAAACCAAACGAATAGTGTTTCATGAAATCACGAAGTCCGCGATTCAAAATGCGGTTGAAAACCCGCGCCCTATCAACAAGGAATTGGTGGACGCTCAGCAAGCACGAAGAATTCTTGATCGATTAGTTGGTTACGAACTTTCTCCCGTACTATGGAAGAAGGTAAAACCAAACCTTTCTGCAGGAAGAGTTCAGTCCGTTTCAGTTCGGATAATTGTAGAGCGCGAGCGCCAAATAGAGAACTTTAATCCGACTTCGGCTTTCAGAGTTTTAGCCTATTTCAATGTGGATGGAATGGAGGTTCGTGCTGAACTCAGCAAACGTTTTGATACAATTGAAGAAACGCGCACATTTATTGCTGGCTGTGAAAACGCTTCGTTTTCTGTAGCAGACCTTCAGAAAAAACCAGGAAAACGAACGCCAGCTGCCCCTTTTACAACCTCAACATTGCAACAAGAAGCAAGTCGTAAACTTGGTTTTGGCGTTACCAGAACAATGCGCGTAGCTCAGGATTTATACGAGCAAGGACATATTACTTATATGAGAACGGATAGCGTGAATCTATCTGACCTTGCTTTAAACGCTGCTAAAGATGAGATTGCGAAACTGTATGGCGCGGAGTATGCCAAAACGCGTAAATACAGTTCTAAATCAAAGGGTGCGCAAGAAGCGCACGAAGCTATTCGTCCTACGTATATGGACAAGAAAGAAGTAAAAGGAGATGCCGCACAACAGCGCCTGTATGATTTAATCTGGAAAAGAACCATTGCTTCGCAAATGGAAGACGCCAAATTGGAGCGCACCACCGTTAATGTTAGTGTGTCTAGTTCTGATATTGGGTTTGTTGCGCAGGGCGAGGTGATTGTTTTTGAAGGTTTTTTGAAAGCATACCTAGAAGGAACGGATGACGAAACGGAAGACACAAAAGGAATGCTTCCGAATATGACTGTTGGTCAGGCTTTGGATGCTGATAAAGTGGAAGGAATTGAGCGTTTTAGTCAGCCACCTGCACGCTATACCGAAGCAAGTTTGGTGAAGAAACTTGAGGAGTTAGGTATTGGCCGACCATCTACCTACGCACCAACCATCAACACCATTATTAATAGAAATTATGTGGTTAAGGAGGGGAAAGAAGGAGTTGAGCGCGAGTATGGCTACATCCTTTTAGACAAGGAAGGAATAAAAGAAGAAGTTAAAACGGAGATTACGGGGGCGGAAAAAGTTAAGTTGTTTCCAACTGCTATTGGAAAAGTGGTTACGGATTTCCTGGTGGAGAATTTCACGGAGATTCTCGATTACAACTTCACTGCTCAGGTAGAAAAAGAGTTTGATGAGATTGCGGATGGTGAGAAAGAGTGGACTTCGATGATTGACGCTTTTTACAAGCCGTTTCACAAAACGACTGTTCATACTGCTGAGAATGCAAAAAAGGCAACGGGCGAGAGATTGCTTGGTGTCGATCCTGCTTCTGGAAGAAACGTTTATTCTCGTTTAGGTCGTTTTGGTCCAATGGTTCAAATTGGAGAAGCGGAAAACGAGGAGAAACCAAAGTTTGCAAGTATTCCTGCAGGAACACGAATGGAGGAAGTCACGCTTGAAGAAGCACTAGAGCTTTTCAAACTCCCGCGTGAAATAGGAGAGTTTGAGGGTGAAAAACTCACCATTGGCATTGGAAAATACGGTCCATATGTTCGTCACGGTAAGTCGTATGTATCCATTGGCGAACTCGACCCGATGACAATTACTAAAGAGGAATCAATCACGCTTATTGAGGTCAAGAGAGAAGAACTCAAAAAGATGATGATTAATGAGTTCAAGGATGGAGATGATGTTGTTCAGGTGAAAAATGGTAGGTATGGTCCTTACATAGCCGTGGGCAAAACAAATTATCGTATTCCAAAAGGGACGGAACCAGAGTCGCTGACCTTGGCAGATTGTAAGGAAATTATTGCGAAAGCGCCTGCTAAACCTAAGCGAGGCGCAGCCCGAAAGAAAAAATAATGGTCTCTGATATCGCCTTATTCTTCGAGCCTGTTGCTTCAGATATAGTTGAGCTGAATGCAGAAGGAACTCTCGGAAGTCGCATCCAAACCTTTTCTGATGGAGTTGGATTTCCCGAAATCGAAAAAGGCTCTGTTGTGCTTTTTGGCGTGTCGGAAGACAGAAGAAGTGATTGTAAAGGAAGTTCTGAAGGCCTGTTGGCCATACGTCAAGAGGTTTATCAACTTAAAGACCATTTTGGAAAGCTGCCCATTCTCGACCTTGGGAATATTAGTCCGGGCGAAACAGTTGAAGACACGTACTATGCTGTTTCAAATTCGGTAGCCGCCATCATCAAGCAAGGCGGAATAGCTGTTATTCTTGGTGGAGGTCAAGATTTAACGTACGCGAATTATCTGGCGTACGAAAAGCTGGAGCAAATCGTCAACCTTGTGTGTGTTGATTCAAGGTTTGACATTGGAGACGTGAATGATGAACTGAACGCAAATAGATATTTGCAGAAAATCATTCTTCATCAGCCTAACGTGTTGTTCAACTTCAGCAATTTGGCTTACCAAACACATCACGTGTTGCCAAAGGAAGTTGAGTTGATGAAAAAACTGTATTTCGATGTCTATCGCTTAGGAGAAGTTCAAGGTAATATCGAGGATGTCGAACCTATAGTTCGGAATGCAGATGCCTTATCTATTGATATGAGTAGCATACGGAAATCAGATTTTCCCGCGAATTATAGAGAAGAACCCAATGGATTATATGGGGAACAAGCATGCGCCATTACGCGCTACGCTGGGTTGAGTGATAAATTATCATCAATCGGTTTATATGACTCACTTTCCTCAGCAGACAACGGGCAATCTGCAAAGCTTATAGCGCAAATGCTTTGGTATTTCCTTTCAGGCGTAAGTAGTAGAAAGCAAGATTATCCGTTTGCAGATAAGAACGAGTATTTGAAATACACCGTTTCTATTGAAAATGGGCAATATGATATCATTTTCTATAAAAGTCAGCGCAGCGATCGCTGGTGGATGGAGGTTCCATACCCATCAAAACGAGGAGAAAAATATCAGCGGCACTTCATGGTTCCGTGTAGTTATGTTGACTATCAACGAGCCTGTGAAGACCAAATCCCAGATCGTTGGTGGCAAACATTCCAGAAACTTGGCTAACGATGAATCGCCAAACGATAGATATTTGGGATGGTTTTTAGTCGATAAATTGATTTAACAACTTGATGTTGATAGAAATATTTCTTTACTTAGCCGCTTCTTGAAAAAGGAATGTCTTCGATCGGGAAAAGGAAAAACAAGGAAATCGAATAATTAGATATGAAAAAGATATTTACTACAATAGCATCTGTAGCATTTATATTCTTGGGAACAACGGTTCATGCTCAGCAAGACCCCCAACTCACAATGAATATGTTTAACAGGC
>DMRV01000469.1:1287-5840 GCA_003456455.1 Flavobacteriales bacterium | reverse complement strand
ATCAGAAACTGACTGCCGATACACTTCGTAAAAACTAAAAAGCAAAGTGGTTTGGTCGGCTTTCACAACCTCTGAAAGACTGAACACAAAATCTTCAATAGAAAGCACGGTTGGTGCCCAAATAGCCTTGTTGCTTTGGCGCGAAATGGCATCGCGCAGAAACACGCCTGCCCGTCTGTTAGGCAGCACAATACAGGTTTTGGAGAAGTCGTTTCCTCCGTCTTTCAGCAACTCCTCGGCAATGTTTTCTAGGAAGGTTTTCATGAGTGAGCAAGGTAAGACAATAGGACAATTTTAACGATGTACTTCAACTATTTTCAGAAATATTGGTTTAACCTTTATCATGTTCATTTTTCTATGTCACTCAACAAAACGAAGCGGGAAAGACAAAATTCCTCAGATGAGGTCTCTATATTCGCATCAAATCAATTATTCCAAATGAAAAAGTCTCTTCTAATTGTTCCTGCCGCAGTCTTGTTTATGGCTCCAACGGCAATGGCCCAGGTAAGCCATGGTGGGCAGCCGTTAAACTGGGAAAAGCAAACAACTACTTCGTTCCAATTCGTTCAACTTCCTGAATTGAATATGGCAACTATTGAGGCAGAGGATGCTGAAAATGATCAGTACAAAGAATTCGGCTTTCGTTTCGGAATTGAGCGCTCTGCAAACCTCAACACTAATTCTAATGGAACTTGGAGTGTTGAAAATAACATGAACGTTTGGCGATTGGGTGTTCACGCACCAAATGCTACGGGAGTGAGCTTTGTATTCAACAATTTCGACTTACCAAAATCAGCCAAGTTGTTTATATATGATGCAGAGAAAACACATTACATCGGTTCTTTCGATTACACAAATAAGCAGGCAAATGGGATGCTTGCTAGTACGTTGGTTTATGGAGAAAAAGTAATTATTGAACTACAGGTTCCAACTACCGAAAACTTGGACAAAACATATCTCTCTATTAATCAAATTGTTCATGCTTACAGAGGATTAAATTCCAAGTTTGAGGAGTTAAAAGCGCTTGCTCGCGGGCCTTTTGGAAACAGTGGTTCTTGTAATATCAGCATAAATTGTCCGGAAGGAGATGACTGGCAGGTGGAGAAAAAATCTGTTGCGTTAATTGCAAGCGGTGGAAATGCTGTTTGTTCTGGTGCGTTGGTAAATAATACTGCGAATGATGGTTATCCATACTTCTTAACCGCCAATCACTGTTTAGGCGGAGGCGTTGGTAACTGGACATTTTATTTCAACCATGAGTCGGCAACTTGTAACGGAAACTCCGGACCAACTAACCAAACCGTTTCTGGTGGTTCACTTTTAGCAAGTAATGGCGGTTCAGATTTTGGACTTCTAGAAATAAACAACGGGAATCCAATTACCTATAACGTTGAATGGGCTGGTTGGGATAATACTGATTCTGAAAACGCAGTAACTGCGGGCACAGGAATCCATCATCCATCTGGAGACTTGAAAAAGATTTGTCATGATACAGATGGCCCATACCATGATAATGTACAAGGCGCTGCTGTATGGTACATAGACCAATGGGAGGACGGAATGACAGAGGGAGGTTCATCAGGTAGCCCATTATTCAACCAAGATCACAGAATTATTGGTCAATTATATGGTGGTAGCGCTTCTTGTCAGAACCAATCAGGCGCAGATTGGTACGGACGCTTTGGTGTTTCTTGGGATGGAAACAGCTCTTCTTCTCGTTTGCGAGATTGGCTAGACCCGCAAAACAGTACAACCGTGTTAGATGGATATCCAACAGGAGCGGTTACGTACAGTGTAGATGCTGCAAGCAGCGGTGTTACCAATGTTCCTGAAGATCTTTGTGGTCTAGAAACAGTTAGTCCTGTTTTTGTTCTGAAGAATAATGGTTCTAGCAACCTTACTTCTTGTACAATTACTTACAACTTTAACAACGGCTCTAACCAGACCATTAATTGGACTGGTAACCTAGCCGAAGATGCCACAGCAAACGTTCAGCTGGCAAGTTTTACTGCTATTCCGGGAACAAATACTGTTAACGTAAACGTTTCATCGCCAAACGGTCAAACAGATGAGAACGGTAATAACAACTCTACTGTAAAGTCGTTTGAGGTGAACGTTGGTGAAGACGTCCTAAACCTAACCCTTGAAACAGACAATTTTGGGTATGAGACTTATTGGGAAGTTCGTGGTCCAAATAACCAAGTAGTGGCTTCTGGTGGCAATACCAATGTGGGGCCTAACGGAGGTGGTGACCGAATTGCGGATGCGAACGACCCTGGAGCGTATCCAAACAATTCCACTATTAACGAAACGATACAGCTAGATGGCAATGGTTGTTACACGTTTTTGATTGTGGATGATTATGACGATGGAATATGTTGCGGATTTACAACAGGCGCTGGCAGCTACGAATTAACAGATGGAAACAACACATTAATGGCAGAGGGAGGAGAATTTGAAGAGGAGGAAGAAACCGAATTTGGAATGACAAAAGCATTGTCTATTTCGGAAGCAGATTTTGGAAGTGTAAGTCTTTACCCGAATCCATCCGAAGGAACAGTATTTGTAGAAATTCAGAATATCGATAAGCTAACAGGCATTTCAATCATTGATATAATGGGGAAAACAGTTGCTGAATTCGCATCATTTCAAAGCACAAAAATGACACTAGACCTTAATCGTTTAGCTGACGGTGTTTATTACGTAAACCTCAATTCTGAAAAAGGAACCATTGCCAAGAAATTGGTATTGCTGAGAAACTAATTTCCTTAAGAACCATCACAAATGAGGTTATTCGTTCTGCTATCCATGCTTGGCATTGGGCTTTTATCCTGCAAGAACAACGGGCAAAACACTGGGCAAGCTACGGCAGCAAAAAAGGAAGCACCCGTTTCAAAAGTGAAAGAAATTATCATTGAGAATCGAGAACCCGTTAAACCTGATTTCCGTGTGTTGGAAATGACCAATGCAAATGATGTTCTCAACTTAATTGTTCAATACGGTGGAGGCTGCGAAGAGCATGATTTCAATGCTTATTTCTCTGGAGGATGGGGCAAAAGTCTTCCCCCGCAAGCAGCTATTTCGTTTGAACATCTAAACCCAAACAATGATCGTTGCCGAAGTATTGTAAAGGATACATTTGAGTTCAATATAAAGCCTTTACAGTTCTCAGGAAGTAAGGAAGTTGTGGTAAAATGGAGCGTGGATTCCGAGAAGCAGACGATATACAAGTATGGTAAAAAGTAGCTTCTACCTCAGTACCAAAACCTTCAAGGTCTAATCGTTTTTCAGACGTTACGCACCAATTCAGAAAGTTCGCTTCGTAGCTTTTCAGAAACTTGAACTAGCGGTAACCGCAGATTCTCTTCGCACACACCTAATTCGTGAAGGGCACATTTTACGCCTGCAGGGTTTCCTTCTGCAAACAGCAAATTCACAATGTCAAACAAGCGGTATTGTAGGACTCTAGCAGTTTCAAAATCTCCAGAAAGGCTGGCTCTAATGAGGTCTGAGTATTGACGAGGAAGCGCATTTGCCACTACAGAAATAACGCCATCTCCCCCACTCGCTATCAGCGGCAAACTGAAATTATCATCGCCAGAAATAATCAAGAAACCTTCTGGTTTGTCTCTGATAATGCGCATACACTGCTCTAAACTACCCGATGCTTCTTTTACGGCTACAATGTTTTCAAAATCATTGGCAAGGCGAAGCGTGGTTTCGGCAGAAATGTTCGAACTCGTTCTTCCTGGCACATTATACAGGATAATTGGCAATGGAGAACAATCTGATATGGCTGCGTAATGCTGATAAATTCCTTCTTGAGTTGGTTTATTGTAAGATGGAGAAACCGATAATATGGCGGTAAGTCCTGTTTTATCGAGGTTATTTAACTGGGCACAAACTTCTGCGGTGTTGTTTCCGCCAACACCAAGAATAATCGGCAACCGACCATCATTGACACGAACGACACAATCCAAAACCTCCTCTTTCTCTTGTTTGCTGAGGGTAACGCTTTCTCCCGTTGTTCCCATTACAACCAAATACTCCACTCCACCATCAATTAAATGATTTGTAAGTGCTTCGAGATGCTCGAAATTGATGCTGCCATCAGCATTGAATGGCGTAACCATGGCTACGCCCGTTCCTTTCAATTCTTCCATGAAGCAAATTTAATACGTGAATCGATTTGAAAAACACAATTTGGTTTGCTAGGTGCGTCAGCGCTAGGGATGGTAGCGACATCCTTTTCTACGGAACGAAGAAAAGATATAGCGAACAGCCCGACCCCGATTTTTCATCGGGGGAACGCCCTCAGAGAACCGAAGGATAAGACCAAAAATTCAAAAGTTCATACCCTATATTTGGCGACCCAAAAACACACGAATGGATATTGAATTTAACCGGAACGAGGACGTAATGAAGCAGCTGATTTCCAAGATGGAGAACAAGCTTGATAAAATCTATTTGGGTGGTGGCCAAAAGCGGATTGATAAGGAACATGCCAAGGGTAAAATGACGGCTCGTGAGCGTGTTGCAGCCTTGGTTGACCC
>DMRV01000469.1:0-1273 GCA_003456455.1 Flavobacteriales bacterium | reverse complement strand
GCATGGCGGTTGTCCTGGAGGCGGAGTGGTTGTGGTAATTGGTTATGTAAGCGGAAAGCAGTGCATTATTGTAGCGAACGATGCCACAGTGAAGGCTGGTGCGTGGTTCCCAATTACAGGAAAGAAGAATCTTAGAGCGCAAGAGATTGCGATGGAAAACCGTTTACCAATTATCTATTTGGTGGATAGCGCTGGGGTTTTCCTGCCAATGCAAAACGAGATTTTTGCTGACAAGGAACACTTCGGACGGATTTTCAGGAATAATGCCAAGATGAGTAGTATGGGAATCCCTCAGATTTCTGCCATTATGGGTAGCTGTGTGGCGGGTGGTGCTTACTTGCCTATTATGAGCGATGAAGCGCTAATTGTTGACAAAACAGGAACGATTTTCTTAGCTGGTTCGTACTTGGTGAAAGCTGCCATTGGCGAAAACATTGATAACGAAACGCTGGGCGGTGCCGATACGCACTGCGATATTTCGGGCGTTACGGATTACAAAGCCAAGGATGATGCGGATGCATTAAAAACCATTAGAAGCTTAGTGGATAAACTCGGTTCTTTTGAGAAAGCTGGGTTTAGCAGAACTGAGCCGAAAGCACCGAAGAAAAAAGTTGAAGAGATTCTTGGAGTTCTTCCAGAGTTAAGAACTAAGGAGTACGATATGCGCGACATTATTAGCCGATTGGTTGATGATTCCAAAATTGATGAATACAAGAAAGATTACGGCAAATCAATCATAAACTGCTACGCAAGAATTGATGGTTGGGCTGTTGGTATTGTAGCCAATCAGCGTAAGATTGTGAAGAGTGCAAAAGGCGAAATGCAGTTTGGTGGCGTTATTTATTCAGACAGCGCAGACAAATCAGCTCGCTTTATCATGAACTGTAATCAGAAGAAGATCCCGTTGATTTTCTTGCATGACGTAACTGGGTTTATGGTTGGTTCACGCTCGGAACATGGCGGCATTATTAAGGATGGCGCCAAAATGGTCAACGCGGTTTCTAACAGCACGGTTCCCAAGTTCAGCATTGTGGTTGGCAACAGCTACGGAGCAGGAAACTATGCCATGTGCGGTAAGGCCTACGACCCACGTTTGATAGTTGCTTGGCCAACAGCAAATATTGCCGTTATGGGTGGTGCGCAAGCTGCAAAGGTTCTGCTTCAGATTCAGAAAAGCACACTTAAAGCCAAGGGCGAAGAAATTACGCCTGAAGTAGAAAAAGAGCTCTTAGATAGAATTACGCAAGGGTATTTAGACCAGACTTCTCCATAC
>DMRV01000115.1 GCA_003456455.1 Flavobacteriales bacterium | reverse complement strand
AGGACAAAGCGCGCTCCTCTAAAAGAAAGCAAGAAGAACAGGGTAATCAAATGGAAGCTGAAAGGCAAGCGCTTTCTGACCAGGCTGGCGCAGCAAAATTTCCTGAAGGCGACATTGCTCTCTACAAGTTTATTGATCGCAAGAAAATTTACACGGACGCAATGAAAGCACTCAATTTGAATGGTGCCGTCACAGTGAGTTTTGATATTGAACCTGATGGGCGCGTTTCCAACGCCAAGGTTAAGTCTGGCGAAAACGGATTAATGAATGAGGATGCTCTCCGTGTTGTTCGGTCTATGCCTTCCTGGAAGCCGGCAAAAGACTCAAATGGAAATGCTGTCCGTTCTTCGAAGACTGTTGTGGTGAAGTATGGGGAATAGTTTTTCAGATGCGATTTAAACAGCTCAAGAAGAGGCTTCCTTCAATTCAGAAATAACACTACTTATCACTTCTTAAATTCCATTAGAGCCTGATTCGTCACAACAAACAGAGTAGGTTCTTGTTTTCTTCGTGACGTATGAGGATGGTAATCACCTAAGCGTTAGTTTAAACCATTCATGGAAGGCATTCAATTCAATCCCAGTCAGGGATTTATTTTCAGCAAACACAATCCGAAGGACATCCCTCCTTTCGATAGAGTGTTTAAGATATTTAAGGAATTACTCACCCATACTTCTGGCGATATAGAAGAGGCATTTGAATGGCTTAACACGCTAGACAAGGAGTACGACATCTTTACAGATGAATACACATTAGCTAATTTTGAAGAGGACTTGAAGAAACGCGGTTACATCCGTGAAGAAATCGATTCGGAAGACGGAGATGCTGGAACTGGCAAAGGTAAAAAGCTGCTTACGGCTAAGCTTGAAACAGCTTTAAGAGAATACGCATTAGACCAAATATTTGGAAAACTGCGAAAGAGCGGTCTGGGAAATCACCGAACGAACAAAACGGGTCAGGGTGATGAAAAAGATGGTGATTTACGGTCTTTCAAATATGGAGATGATCGATCAACCATCAACCTAACTGAAAGTCTGAAAAATGCACAGGTCAATCATGGAATTGATGACCTCCGAATAACCGAAGATGATTTGGTGGTGGAGGAATCAAAGCACAAGGCTCAAATGAGCACGGTGCTTATGATAGACATCAGCCACTCAATGATTCTTTATGGAGAAGACCGCATAACACCTGCTAAAAAGGTGGCAATGGCTCTGGTAGAACTCATTCATCGGAAGTACCCAAAGGACACCATAGATTTAATTGTTTTCGGGAACGAGGCTTGGCCAATTAAGGTGAAAGACCTCCCCTACTTGAAGGTTGGAACTTACCATACAAACACCGTTGCTGGTTTGAATCTAGCTATGGATATTCTAAGGCGTAAACGGAATACGAACAAGCAAATATTTATGATTACTGACGGTAAGCCAAGCTGTGTTGAAATGCCAGACGGTGAACTGTATTTCAACAGTAATGGTCTAGATGAGATGATTGTGAAGAAGTGTCTGAATAAAGCTGCACAAGCCCGAAAACTGAAGATTCCTATTACCACATTTATGATTGCCTCAGACCCGCACTTAAGAAGGTTTGTAGAGCTTTTTACTGCTCAGAATAATGGTAAAGCTTTTCTTACGGGCTTGAAAGGTTTGGGACAAATGATATTCGAAGATTACGAGAAGAACAGAATTAAAAGAATTTAAGATGATGAAGGAAATCACCTTTGGAGAACTAAAGAAATCTGGTTACAAAGAGCGAAGTATTAGCGAAGAGTTGAAAGAAAACTTGATTGCAACCATCAAGGAAAACAAACCTGCGTTTAAAGGACTTTGGGGCTACGATAATACTGTCGTACCGCAATTAAAGAAGGCGATTTTAGCCGGACATCACATCAACCTGCTCGGTTTAAGAGGACAAGCAAAAACGCGTATCGCACGCAACATGATTGAGCTATTGGATGAATACATGCCCATTGTAAAAGGTTCTGAAATAAACGACAGCCCCTACTCGCCTATTTCCAAATTTGCCAAAGACACGTTAACAGAACTTGGTGATAAAACACCTATCGCATGGATTCATCGGTCTGATAGGTTCTTTGAGAAACTAGCTACCCCAGATGTAAATGTTTCTGACCTTATTGGAGATATTGATCCGATTAAAGCAGCTACACTCAAACTACCGTATTCAGATGAGCGCGTGCTCCATTACGGGATGATTCCAAGAGCTAATCGTTGCATTTTTGTGCTTAATGAACTCCCCGATCTTCAAGCGAGAATTCAGGTGTCACTGTTCAATATTCTGCAGGAAGGAGATATTCAAATCAGGGGTTTTCAACTACGAATGCCGCTAGATATTCAATTTATTTTTACTGCTAACCCTGAAGATTACACCAATCGCGGAAGTATTGTAACTCCGCTTAAGGATAGAATTGGATCGCAGATTTTCACGCATTACCCAAAGAGTATTGAGCTAGCAAAGAAGATTACTTCTCAAGAAGCAAACGTATCAGAATCGGATAGAGCGAATATTGCATTACCTGAACTTGCACAAGACCTGCTAGAGCAAGTGGCTTTTGAAGCACGAGACAGCGAGTATGTAGATGCAAAAAGTGGTGTTAGTGCTAGACTTACCATCAGCGCGATGGAGAATTTGTACGCTGCTGCAAACCTGCGATTAATAGAATCGGGTGATGAGAAAACAACTATTCGCCTAGTCGATTTCATGTCTATAATTCCGTCTATTACGGGTAAAATTGAACTGGTATATGAAGGCGAACAAGAGGGAGCGACTGAAGTAGCAAAGCTTCTTATTGATAGAGCTGTTACCACAGAATTTGAAAAGCGTTTTCCAGAAATTCCAAATCTTGAGAAAGACGGAGTCAAAACCCCATATACTGATGTAATTGAGTGGTTTGACAATAACGATATGCTTGAATTAAACTACACTGACAGCGATGCCGATTTTCGTACAAGTCTGAACTCAATTAAGCCATTATCAAAATTGGTTGACGAGCATCTCGGGAGCGTAAACGAAACGGAAAAACTGTTCTGCATGGAATTAGTTCTTTGGAGTTTAGCTGTTGGAAACAAATTAGACAGAACGGAAAGTGATAAAGCATTTTCATTCGACTCCTCTCAACTTGGGCGTTTGTTTTATGGTGATAACTAGAAGGTAGTTAAAGGCACGCTAAAACCACAAAGCACATCTCGATTTGAGGTTATTGTTTGGTGAAAAAACTCGCCAAAGGCTAAAAACTGATTGCTTTTCGATATACTTGGCTTTGTAATGAAAAGCCATCTAACCATTATCGTAAAAGGAAAAGTGCAGGGCGTTTACTTTAGAAGAGACACCCAAATAGAAGCTCGCAAACTTGGCGTAACTGGAACCGTTGCCAACCAAGAAGATGGTTCTGTTATTATTCATGCTGAAGCAGAAAAAGGACTGCTGGAATCTTTTGTTGATTGGTGCCATAATGGACCCGAATTGGCAAACGTAACAGAGGTT
>DMRV01000232.1 GCA_003456455.1 Flavobacteriales bacterium | reverse complement strand
AGAAGTGGCTACCATGGATAAGCGCGACCGCAAAAAGCGAATGAAAGAATTGGAAAAGGAAATCAAACGTGATTACGAGGGCGAACTCACCAAACTATCTTTTACTCAAGGCCGAATTCTTATTAAGCTGCTTGATCGCGAAACAGGAAGTATATCTTATGATATTGTAAAGGAGTTTCGAGGTGGGTTTACTGCTTGGTTTTTCCAAGGGATTGCTAAAATGTTTGATTACGATCTTAAGTCAGAATACGATCCTGAAGGAGACGATAAGATAATTGAGGAAGTTGTAAAACAGGTCGAACAAGGCAATCTGTAAATACGCCAGCAGTCCACCTCTATACTTTTACCAATTGTTGTTCAATCGCCTTCATCTCATCACGTAAACGAGCCGCTTCGATAAAATCCAGTTCTTTGGCAGCACCTTCCATCTTAACACGGGTTTGCTGCAATTGCGTTTTTAACTCGTCTTTACTCAAATACTCAATCCCTGCTTCAGCCGCTTGGTTAATATCTGCCTGAATATCATATTTAACCTTGCGCTTCATTGAGCCAGCAACTGAGGTTTGGCTCATTATTGCTTCGCGAGATTTATTCAACGCAGTAGGAACCATTCCGTTATCCGTGTTGAATTTGATTTGCTTTTCGCGTCTACGTTCTGTCTCATCAATCGTCTGCTTCATAGATTTTGTAATTCTATCAGCATACATGATTACCAATCCGTTCAAGTTTCTCGCAGCACGACCCGCAGTTTGAGTCAGTGCTCTTGAAGAACGAAGAAAACCTTCCTTATCAGCATCAAGAATGGCAACTAAACTGACTTCTGGTAAATCCAAACCTTCTCGTAAAAGATTAATTCCAATGAGCACATCAAAGTTTCCCAATCGCAGGTCACGGAGAATTTCAACACGTTCAACCGTGTCTACGTCTGAATGGATATATCGGCAGTTTACATCCAAGCGAGCCATGTACTTAGCGAGTTCTTCGGCCATCCGCTTGGTAAGCGTTGTGACCAAAATTCGTTCTCCTTTCTTGATTGTTTGGTCTACCATATCAAGCAAGTCATCCACCTGATTCACACTTGGCCGGACTTCAATAATTGGGTCTAAAAGTCCTGTTGGACGAATGATTTGCTCAGCTACGATTCCACCGCTTTTCTCTAGTTCGTAATCTGCCGGTGTAGCAGAAACGTATATCATCTGATTTGTAAGCGTTTCAAACTCATCAAACTTTAATGGACGATTATCCATGGCAGAAGGCAATCGAAATCCGTAGCCAACTAAGTTTTCTTTCCGGCTTCTATCTCCGCCATACATCGCTCCAATTTGCGAAACGGTCACATGGCTTTCATCAATAAACATGAGGAAATCGTCAGGGAAATAATCCATCAGACAGAAAGGTCTGGTTCCCGCTTTTCGTCCATCAAAATACCTAGAGTAATTCTCGATACCTGAGCAGTAACCAAGCTCGCGCATCATCTCAATGTCGTATTCAACGCGTTCCTGTAAACGTTTGGCTTCCAGCGGCTTTCCTGTTTCATTGAAATAGTCAACCTGCTTGACCATGTCTTCCTGAATCTCCCAGATTTTCTCAAGCAGTGTGTCTTTAGTAGTAACGAAGTTGTTTGCTGGATAAATGACCGCACGTTGCAGTGTTTCAATAGTGGAACCTGTTTTTGGGTCAATTTTCTCAATTTCCTCAATCTCATCGCCAAAGAAGAAAACGCGGTAAGCATAATCGGCATAAGCCACCCACACATCAACGGTGTCACCTTTTACACGAAACTGACCGCGTTCAATAGTGACGTTTGCACGAGCGTACAAACTCGAAACCAAACTGTGCATGAATTTCTCTCGGCTTATCAATTGCCCAACTTTGATTTCTACCGTGTTGTTGGAGAAATCAGTTGGATTTCCAATACCATAAATGCACGAAACGGAGGAAATGACAATAACATCTCTTCTGCCAGAAAGTAACGTAGCGGCTGCACTCAAGCGATGCTTCTCAATCTCATCATTTATCTGAAGGTCCTTCTCAATGTAGGTGTCTGTTACAGGTAGATATGCTTCTGGTTGGTAGTAATCGTAGTACGACACGTAGTATTCAACAGCATTGTTTGGAAAGAACTGTTTGAACTCGCCAAAAAGCTGTGCTGCTAGCGTTTTATTGTGACTAAGAATAAGCGTTGGCCTACCTGTTTCCGCAATCACATTAGCCATTGTAAAGGTTTTTCCAGAACCTGTTACGCCCAGCAGAACTTGATCCGTATCTCCAGCTTCTACACCTTCGACTAATTGCTTGATTGCCGTAGGCTGGTCACCCATGGGTTTAAAATTGGCTATGAGTTCGAAAGTTTCGTTCACTAGATAGTCTTGAAGTATTCAGTCAGAGTGGTTCTCTCTGCATCGGTAAGCTTTGCATCCCAATGAATCAGCCAATAGAAAAGCATTGGCATTTCCTTCTTCCCAACTACTTCTACAATTTCTTTGGCTACATGTTTTTGATCTTCTAGCGGATAACTATTCCACTCAGAAAAATTCAAATGTTCGCGTCCTTCTTTAACATGCCCTTCTAGCCAATAGTTAACAGGGGTAATGTTTCCATACCAAGGATAAGTTGTTTGGCTAGAATGACAATCCATGCAGGCTTTGTCTAGGATGCTTTGAACTTCTATGTTATCGGTCGTGAATTTGGCAGTTTCGTCAACTACTACGGTTTCTATTTCGTGGGGAATGAATTGAATCAATCCGAGAATTAGAATTACGGGAATAAGGACTTTTCTGGTTTTTGACATTACAGTTGCTTTGAAAAACTATGAGAAAGCAAAGATACGATGGCTTCTTTAGTATACAGGCTTCTTTAGTATACTGGGGTCATCATTAAATTTGTATTTATGCAATCTATTTTAATGAATTGGTTGACCCATGAAGTACTTTCTCATATTATTACTAAGCTCGAGTTTACTAATTCCTAATATGGTAATCGGACAAGGAAGTCCGCAACTAATGAATTACCAAGGTGTTGCCCGAGACAATGGCGGCAATGTGTTGGTCAACCAGAACATTGCTTTACAGCTTAGTGTAATTAGCGGTTCCATTGGTGGTACGGTTGAATACACCGAAACACAAGCAACATCAACCAATGATTTTGGTCTGTTTAACATCGAAATAGGAGGAGGAACGGTTACATCAGGTGCATTTTCAGCTATCAATTGGGGGAGTGCTTCTCACTTTTTGAAAGTAGAACTTGACCCAGTAGGAGGGACAGCTTTTCAAGAAATGGGTACATCTCAGCTTCTTTCTGTTCCGTATGCTTTTTACTCAAAGGTCAGTGGGAGCGGTGCTGTTGGGGCCACAGGACCAACTGGAAACGATGGCGAAAATGGAAGTGCCGGTCCTACTGGACCACAAGGACCTCAAGGTTCAACTGGTGCTCAAGGTCCAACGGGAAATGATGGATTGGCTGGGAGTGCAGGTCCATCAGGACCACAAGGAGCTACGGGTCCTACAGGCCCTACACCTACTATCCAGCATGGTAAAGAATTAGTTGGACCAAGTGGTGGGACTAATGAACTGCTGTTGTACACCGTTACTTTTTCACAACCGTTTGAAACAATCCCTCATGTTATATGCACGGCTTCTGCAGAAGTTGGAAGCATATATGACGATTCATTTAACGTGACTACTCAATCTGTTACTGCGACAGGATTCAACATGGTGATTAACAGAGTTGATAATACTTGGTGGGGTCAGAATTTGGAAGTGCATTGGATTGCAATAGAGTAGAAGATCACATGTAATGATGTAAATAGCCCATTGTTTCCATTAGTAGAGCTACGCCTAAATGCACAAAAAATCCGCCTAAAACGCTGTGGCTGTGGATAGCTAAAGTACCTAGCACATAACCACCAAAGAAAGCTCCAATGGCTTCTCCAGCTGGTTTTCCAAAATGAAAAACGCAGTAGAATGAAGCCATAGCAAGCACTGCTCTTGGCCCCATAATTTTAACCATGGTAATTGCCAACGCACCACGGAAAATGGCTTCTACAGCTACAAAACCTGTAGAGTAGCACATTTCAAAGATGACTGCGCGTTGACCAATGCTTAAGTCAAATACCTCTTTGTAATTCCAAGGTTTATATTGCGGATAAGCTTTCTGAAAGTCGGGAAAGAAGGACGCTCCAATTACCAAAGGAGCAACAATTGCTAACACAAAAAAGTACGGCTTTAGGGTTTTCCAATCAGCTCGGAAGCCATACTCAATATTGACCCATTTATGAAATAACAGCTTCACAATTCCCAATCCAGCTAGCGAAAGAACCATTTGATGAACGAAGAAATGTCCTTTTGACACAAATATCATTTCGTGCAATTTCCAATCCTGAGCTCGAATATCAACCAGTTTTAAAACATGAAGTTTTGGAATGGTGGCTATGAAAACGAATAGGGTTCCTAAAACCCAAAAACGCCAGTCTTTCAGAAACGCAGTTTCCGTTTTCCAAGAAGCGAGTAGGGCAGTGGCAAAGTAAGTTCCGCCAAAGAGTAATCCGTAATAACCAAACCGAGATGAGAACCCGCTACGCAGATTGAATAAATT
>DMRV01000231.1 GCA_003456455.1 Flavobacteriales bacterium | reverse complement strand
ATGTTGCTGTTCAATTCTTTCGATATTCTCCCAAGTTTCCTCCTTTTCCATTAGGTCTAGACTCGCACAACCTGCAGCACATGCCAACGGATTGGCTGTATATGAATGTCCGTGTAAGAACGTTTTTAGCTTTCCTTCTTCCCCTTCAGACCAGAACGATTGATGCATGGCGTCAGTACACACCGTCACACCCATTGGAAGGAAGCCTCCAGTAATGCCTTTGCTCAATGCAATCAAGTCTGGTTTCTGCTCGCATTGGTCCATCGCGAACATAGAACCAGTCCGTCCGAAACCAGTCATTACTTCATCTGCAATGATGACAATCTCTTTATCTCGACACATGGAAATCATCTTATCCAAAACCTCTGGAGAATAGACCTGCATACCAGCAGTCCCTTGTACCAATGGCTCGTAAATAAAAGAAGCAACATCTTCTTTTTCAATGATTTGAGACAATACATCTAAAACATCATTTTCTTTTCCTAAAACAGGTGTTGGAATGAATTCTACTTCGAAAAGAAATGGGTCGAAGGGCTTTGAAAACACACCTCTACCTCCTACCGCCATGGCGCCAAACGTATCTCCATGATAGGCATCTTCTAACGCTATCACTTTGCGTTTTGAAGTTCCTTGGTTAAACCAATATTGGAAAGACATTTTCAGCGCTACCTCAACCGCTGTAGAGCCATTGTCGGAGTAAAACACCTTAGTGAATTGCTCCGGCATTTTCTCCAACAATCGTGTCGCCAACTCAACCGCAGGCTCGTGTGTAAAACCAGCAAACATCACATGTTCCAATTTCATTACCTGGTCAGCTACCCGTTTAGCTATGTACGGATTGCAATGCCCATGTATATTCACCCACCAACTTGAAATGGCGTCCAAATAGCGCTTTCCGTCAGCATCGATTAACCACGAACCTTCTCCCTTTACAATCGGAACATTAACCGTGTCAGTATTCACAGCTGTGAACGGATGCCAGACGGATTTACTGTCATTTTCTCTCCAATCGCTCATGCAATCAATGCTTTTATACTCGATTTCAATCGCTCGGCTTCAGCGGCAACCGTTTCGGAATTCAATTCTTTCAACTCGTTTATTCGAATAAACGGAACATCCATCTGTGTTACGAAATGGCTTTCCGTGGTTTCATGCGCTTTTCCACTGATGACCAACGCAACTATGTTCAAACCAGCTCCTTTCAGCACTTTCCAACTCAGCATGGTGTGATTTATACTTCCCAAGTAATGGCGTGTGACCAGCACAACAGGTAAATTCAATTTGACCATCAGATCAAGATAGGTTTCTGTTGAATTAAACGGAACTATCACCCCGCCAGCGCCTTCAACAACTATCGTTTTATCCGATTTCGGAAGCTCGATTTCATCAATACTGAGTTCAACTCCTTCCATATCTGCTGCAGCGTGTGGCGACATTGGCGCTTGCAAGCAATAAGCTTCTGGAAGCGTTTTCAGCCCAGTTAATCGTGCAATCTTGATGCTGTCTGAGTTATCCAATTCACCGCACTGAATAGGTTTCCAGTAATCCGCTTCTAGTGCTTTGGTTATAACTGCCGAAGCAACCGTCTTCCCAACATCGGTACCGATGCCTGTTATGAATAACCCTTTATCCGACATGCTTTACAGCTTTTTGTAACGAAGCAATCAATCCTTTCACCTCTTCTTCGGTATTGAATTCATGCAAACAAATTCGAATACGCTCCGTGCCTTTTGGAACGGTTGGAGAAACGATTGGTCGGACATCAAAACCATCGCTTTGCATGGCCTCAGCAACCGCTCTTACCTCCGCATTTCCAGCGATAATTACACCCAAAATCGGGCTTTCTCCACCAATCTGCCGAACGCCTGACAAGCCCTTCATTGATTGATTAAATAATGTGATTAAATAACTGATATTCAATTTACTATAATATTTAAATGACAGCATGTCATACACACATTTTACAACTAAAAGCGAGTGATTTGAGGTAAAAGTCGAGAAGATCAGCGACCGCGCGTGGTTCACCAGAAACTGTCGAAGATTGTCGTTGCAAAGCACCGCAGCACCATGGCATCCGAGCGCTTTAGAAAAGGTCACCAAACGCGCGTAAACATCATCCTCTAAACCCAATTCTGAGACCCTTCCTCTACCCTCTCCAAACAATCCAACCGCATGCGCTTCATCAACAATAATAGCGGCATCAAAATCTTTGCAGACCGCTACCAATTTCGCCAATGGAGCGAGGTCACCATCCATACTGTACACGCTTTCGACAGCGACCACTGCCGGGCCATCTAATTCAGACAACACCAACAACAAACTCTCTACATCATTATGCTTAAACGACTTCAGTTCAGCACGAGACAAACGCATGCCGTCATGCACCGAAGCATGTATCAACTCATCATAAACGATGTATTTGGCAATTCTGCCAATGGAAGAATACAACCCAACATTGGCATCATATCCAGAATTGAAAATAAGCGCGGTTTCCGAACCGTGGAATGTAGCTACCTGCTGTTCCACCTGCTCAGCCAGCTTCGAATTACCTGTAAGCAAGCGCGAACCAGTTGAACCAACGCCCGCTTCCGAAAACTCCTTTTCAGCTTCAGAAATGCGTCTTTTTAGCTCTTCGCTTCGCGCAAAACCAAGATAATCGTTCGAAGTAAAATCAATATGACCTTCA
>DMRV01000463.1 GCA_003456455.1 Flavobacteriales bacterium | reverse complement strand
TAATGGAATCTTGCGCATAAGCCAGCACCTTAAATCCATTTGCAAGAACATCAACAGCCTGATGGTGATTGGAGTTTACCTCCGCACTGTCTATTTCTAAAACTTTGCTCAACCAAGGATGACAATAAATCATGTGATAAGCGTCTCCTTTTTTTTGCTGATGAAGCGTTGAACCAAGTGCAGAAGGAATATCAATAATTAGACTCCCGCCCTTGGCCACATTTAGCAATTGCATTCCTCTACACCCGCCTAGCAATGGAATTTTCTTTTGAAACGAATGTTCAACGAGTGCTAATTCTAAGGAATCTCGATACGTGTCGATAGGGCCACATTGAGCCACAGCAGAATCTTTTCCATGTCGAGAGGGGTGAATATCCTTTCCTCCGGTGAGAATCATTCCGTCAACCTCCGCTAGGATTTCATCCAAGGAGTCTGAAGACATGCCATAAGCCTGATAGAATGTAAGTGTACTATCAAAATGAAGCAGCCAATTTTGATAACTATTGTTGGGGTAATACATGGAAATGAGAATGGATTTTCCCTGATGCGTATCTACTTTACACCCCGAAATAAGAACTCCAATTACCAGAATAAGGCCAAAAACGTTGCTTCCTCTTTTCATAGAATACCTTTGGTTTAAGCGTTTTAAACAAGAGTCGAACACAGATAGCTTTCGAACAAAATGAACCCGTTTTATATTGGTACGAAATTATCAATATCGTTAAAAGTGGGGTATAGAATTCTATTTTTGTCGCAATAGCTACTGAATGCAAATTGAGAAAGAAAATTGGTCGCTCGTTATAGAACCTAACGAGAAGTGGTGGAATCTTCGACTGAAGGAAATTTGGAGCTACCGCGAGTTGGTTCTGATTTTCGTGAGGCGTGATATTGTTGCTGTTTACAAGCAAACTATTCTTGGCCCGTTATGGTTTTTTCTCGCTCCCATTTTTACTGTCATTGCTTATAATTTCGTTTTCGGCTCCATTGCGGGTATGTCTACTGATGGAATTCCGGGCCCAGTTTTCTATCTGAGCGGCACAACACTTTGGGGCTATTTCTCCACGTGCTTCACAGCCACATCAAACACGTTTACAGATAACGCAGCCATTTTCGGGAAAGTGTATTTCCCACGTATGATTGCCCCCATAGCTACGGTTGTTTCCACACTTTTCAAGTTTGGAGTTCAGCTGTTGATGTTTTTCAGCTTACTTGCTTACTACATGATTTTTACCGATGCCAACATAGAGATAACCAAATGGGCTTGGTTATTTCCGTTGCTGGTAGTAATGATGGGAGGCTTGGCTTTGGGGGTTGGAATCATACTTTCTGCTTTGACCACCAAATACCGCGACCTAAAAAACTTCATTGGATTTGGAGTTACGCTATTGATGTATGTCAGTCCGGTAATCTATCCGGTATCCGCAGTTCCAGATTCGTATAAGTGGTTTGTAAAATTCAACCCAATCTCACCGATTATAGAAGCTTTTAGATTAGGTTTTACCGGTGTAGGCACAGTGGATGCAATTGACCTCGTTTATAGTGGTGCCTTCATTTCTGTTGTCTTATTAATAGGAATAATTCTTTTTCATCGTGTGGAACGCACATTTATGGATACCGTGTAATGAGCGACACAATAATTTCAGTAGAAAACCTTTCGAAGCAATACCGTCTAGGGATGGTAGGTTCGGGTACGCTTCGCGAAGACTTACTTGGCTGGTGGTATCGAGTTAGGGGAAAAGAGGATCCGTACCTAAAAATTGGTGACACCAATACACGAGACACCAAAGGGAATAGTGATTACGTTTGGGCACTAAAGGATGTGAACTTTGACGTAAAACAAGGAGAGGTTCTCGGAATAATTGGCAAAAACGGAGCAGGAAAGAGCACACTTTTAAAACTACTATCTAGGGTAACCGCACCAACCACAGGCACAATAAAAGCCAAAGGAAGAATTGCTAGCCTGCTTGAAGTTGGAACCGGGTTTCACCCCGAGCTTACAGGAAAAGAAAACATCTATCTCAACGGTTCCATTATGGGAATGAAACGTGCTGAGATTACCAGCAAACTGGATGAAATAATCGATTTCGCAGGTGTTGAGAGGTACATTGACACACCCGTAAAACGGTACTCTTCCGGAATGTACGTACGTCTAGCCTTTGCGGTTGCCGCCCACCTAGAGCCCGAAATTCTCATTGTGGATGAAGTTTTGTCTGTTGGAGATGCCGAATTTCAAAAGAAGGCAATTGGTAAAATGGAAGATGTATCTGCTGGGCAAGGAAGAACAGTACTCTTCGTTAGTCATAACATGAAGGCAGTTTCTGCCATGTGTAGCCGCACAATTTTAATGCAAGACGGAAACATTGCTTTTAATGGCAATACAGATGAGGCGATTGAGAAGTATTTGGGTGTCTCTGAAGAAAATTGGGATTTGCTACATTATTCAGGAAAACCAGAAACAGATTCCCACTCTGGAATTCATCTTACTGAGGTTCATATTCTGAACAAACCTATAATAAAAACTACCCAAGAAGTTTTAGTTGAGGTGACTCTCAAATTCTCAGAGAGCCACGATATGTTTCACCTCAACCTATTTGTACTAACCGCTGACGGAATAAATTTATTTCAAGCTTCTACCGAAACTTTCAAGACCGCTCCTAACACCAGCAAGAAAATTGTATTTCGAATCCCGTCAAACTTACTTAACTCCAACCAGTACAAGACCTCTTTTAATTTCGTTTTGAACAAATCAAAAACCATTCACGCTAGTCGTGAAACGCTCCGTTTCGCTATTGTTGAAGATTTGAACAACCATGATCTTTTATGGTACGGCAGAACTCCTGGGCTATTAAGCGTGAAAATTCCTGCAGAAATCATTAGTATCTAGCCATGTTCGATTCAGCGGCTCTTGTACGAAAAGACCAAAAACGTCTGTCTGGCGAGGGAATTTCGGAAACGTTACATGGCTGGTTAACTCAGTACCTAACAGATACTCAAAGTCGGAAAGAAGAGGTTAGTTTCGCGCAATAAAATACAATAAACAAAAGCCTAAATTTGGGCACAAAAGCTATTCTACGCGGGAAATAAAGGAAAGTAATTTGGGGCAAAACTCTCGTATTGCTAATTGAAATGTGCCATACTCTCTTTTGGCTCGCTATCAAAATAGAGACACAATGTGAGTGTGGCTAAAACTGAACGACATGAAACGATTGCTGAAAAAAGTTTTTAACCAACAATTGCAGAAGCTCTCCATTGATCGCATTACAACCATTGATGACATTCTGTATCAATATGAAATGCAACGCAATGTTATACGCTTCCTTCAAATAGGCGCTAACGATGGTATTTCCAACGACCCAAGTGCTGAATTTAAATCACATGCAAAATGGTCAGGCATCTTCGTTGAACCTCAGTCGGGTCCATTTAATCTTCTTAAGAAGAACTTCGCCTCCAAACGGTATGTGTGCGTGAATGCAGCAATGGACAACAAATCTGGCAGCCGGCCACTTCACAAAATTGGTTTCTCCGACTCTAGAAAGGCAAATGGGCTCAGCACATTTAGCGAAGAAACCATGAAACGCTTTTTCGACACAGGATACGCTCAAACTGTGGCTAATGAAATTGAGATGACCCTAGAATTAAGCGAACCTGACTCCTGGAAAAAATATGTAACTCAAGAAGAAGTGACAACAATTTCATTTGATGATTTGAAATCTATTAACGAAAACAAGGAATTCAATGTGATTCTGATTGACACTGAAGGCTTTGATGCCCAAATTATAGATATGATAAGCTTTAGTCCTCGTCTTGACGTAGTTCTTTTTGAGAATGCGCATTTGGGTAAAGATGACTATAGCCGCTCTGTTCAAAAACTTAAGGAATCCGGGTTCGCAATTAAGGACATTAAAGCTGATACGATTGCTTTTAGAAACATATATTTACCCGTTTTCAGTTCCAAATTTTAACCCGCTCACCTATTTCTGTTTCAATAAATTCGTTTTCGGCTCTAAAAAATAGGTTGTCTGAGGAGTACGTTTAGAGATGCCGTGAATTGCCAAAAAATGTGAGTTGATGAAAGTACTTGTCTATACTGCCATTTTCGGAGATAAAGATGAAGCCCCATTGCTTTCTGGAGATTGCAAATCCGTTGAATATGAGGTGGACTTCCTTTGTATTACAGACAACATCAAACTTACTAGTCCTCACTATAATGTTGAATTTACCAATCCCGTATTCTCAGATGTCACCAAAAACGCCAGGTATTATAAGATACAGGGGCCTAAGAAATATTGGACTATGATATTGCCATTAGGCATGATTCAAGTGTAATCATCAACAAAGTACTTGCTATATAATTATCTCGGTCGTCTTGACCAGGAATTGAATACCTTCACTTTACTAATGTTAAAATTCACCAGTACCCAGTCAGAAGACCATAAAAAAGCTCAGAATATATCACTGAAGAACTTTCTGAACAAGATTATTGGAAACCGATTTAGCCTTCCGCAGGATGTAGTAGAGTATAACAAGAAACGAGCGTTCGTTGAACAATACGTCCAAACAACTATCCGACCATTGCTTCCAAACCCGTCAATCCTAGAATCGACTACTGTAGGTGTTGGTTATTTTCAGGGATTGAAATTTGGGGAGCTTCTTAACCTTCAAGCCGGAATTGTTCAAAAGCTATTTGGCGTATATGAAGTTGAACTTACTGATGAGCTAAAAACATTGGAAGCGCGGAAGTACGATTGGATTATCAACATTGGCGCGGCAGAAGGATTGTATTCGATGGCTTTCTCTAACATTTGGAAAAACATTCCGGTGTACAGTTTTGAGCAGGATTTCTGCACAAGACAACTTCTGAAACAGATGATTAAGTTGAACGAGACACCCAATGTGATTACCCTGGGTGAATTCAATCTGAGTGATGTAAGCGGATTGGCAAAAAAAGGGAAAGGTCTCATCTTCAGTGATTGTGAAGGTTACGAGAAGGTATTGTTTTCATCAGAAACGGCTAATTGTTTCGAGAATCACGATTTGGTGGTTGAGACACATGATCATTTAGTGCAAGGTTCTCATCAAGGCGTGGCAGACAGTTTATCCAAATCTCATAGCGTTAAAAATATTGACCAGTTGACCTTGCAACCGCGATGCGAAAGAGTTGCTGATGAGCAATTCAGGAAACTAGATGTAGACACGCAATGTAAATTGTTGGATGAGAGTCGTCATATTAAGAATAGTTGGATTATAGCACTCTCTTAGAGCAAGGCTCAAAATCGTTTAATCCAATGAGGGTAATTGTTTACACAGCTATATTCGGTGGAAAAGACAACGCACCAACCTTAAATCGAGATGCGGTTTCGAAGCATGAGGTTCGCTTTGTTTGCATTACGGATAACCCTAATTTGAAGAGTGATGATTACGAAGTGATTATTCAACCGATTGAATATTCAGACATCACCAAAAATGCTCGCAAGATTAAGGTTACTGGGTTCAAAGGAATTGAAAATTATGACGTAGCCATTTGGCACGATTCAAGCATTGAAATTGACTGCTCCAAACTTGACCAACTTATTGAATATGGTCGCAGCAACCAATTATCCACTTTTCATCATCCTCGCAATTGTACGTACCTAGAAGCAATAGCTTGTATTGATCAGCATAAAGATCATGCCATCAGAATTACAATTCAGATGTTTCGGTATTTCCTCAAAGGATTACCAACTAACTCTGGGCTAAATGAGACAACAGTTCTAGTAACCCGTTGTAAGGATTACATGGGTAGTGAACTGCAAATAATTTGGTGGAATGAAATATTAAATTGGAGCAGAAGAGATCAGCTATCTTTGTCCTACGCTAGATGGTTGACTGGTTCGAAAGAAATCGGAACTCTTGAAGGGGCTAGAATTGAAAACCCATATACCGTTTGGAAAGGACACAAGCATGAAACCTACACAGACAAAAACCCACTGGGAATTTTGAATTCAAGACTTGTAAGGGGTCTTTGTAAAAAATTAATCTACTACATGAGGAGAAGACGATGATAGATTTTTTAACATTCATGACCAAATCTTATCTTGTGGTGATGTTAATTTCGATTGTACAATCAACTGTCACAACCTCGTGATTAAGTAATTCATGGAAGACGAACTTTTTGTGACCAAAACCTTTTTGCCCGATATAAACGAATATGTTTCGTTGGTTGAGGAGATTTGGAAATCTGAACGAATCACTAATCATGGACCAAAATGCTTAGATCTTGAATCTAAACTGCAGAAACACCTGGACGTAAAACATCTTAAGCTGGTGAGTAACGGAACAATAGCCATTCAAATGGCTATCAAAGCTTTAGAACTTCAAGGAGAGATTATTACAACTCCGTTTTCATACGTAGCTACTGTTTCAACCATTGTTTGGGAAGGTTGCAAGCCCGTTTTTGTTGACATCGACAAAAACGATTTATGCATTGATTCCAATTTAATAGAGGCTGCAATTACGGAGGATACATCTGCTATATTAGCCACTCATGTTTATGGAAACCCGTGTAATGTAGAGAAGATACAAGCCATAGCAGACAAGCACGGACTGAAGGTGATTTACGATGCAGCGCACGCTTTTGGAGTTGAAATAGAGGGCAAATCTATTCTTAACTATGGAGACATATCAACGCTAAGTTTTCACGCTACCAAAGTTTTTCATTCTGGGGAAGGAGGAGCTGTTGTTTGTAACAATCCTGAATTGGCCCATCGGTTATCATACCTGAGGAACTTTGGGCACAATGGTGAAGAAAACTTCTGGGGCTTAGGAATAAATGCTAAAGTATCTGAACTCCATGCGGCAATGGGACTTTGCGTTCTACCTCAGATAGAGAAAATTATTGCTTGGAGAAGACAAGCTGTCTGTCAGTATGACCAACTACTATTTGAAGAAAATCAGATTCAACGAATATATTCTACCACTGTAAGCCAACACAATTACTCTTATTATCCCCTTGTATTTGAGTCTGAGACTAAACTGTTGGCGGTAAGAGATGCTTTAAACGCAAAAAAAATTTCCCCAAGACGCTACTTCTACCCTACACTCAACAAGTTGCCTTATCTCGTATCTCCGGAGCCCTGTCCGATAGCAGAGAGTATTTCCAGAAGAGTACTATGTTTACCGCTGTCCACGGAAATAACCGCAGCACAAATCGATAACGTCTGTTCCATCATTCTGAAAACACTTCAGAACGATTAAGACTCTTTAAAGTCGTAATGAAACTTAGAATACTGCTCATATCAGATATCGGTTTTCAAATCGATCACTTCAAAAAACTCTTCAATGATAATGGCTGTGAAAATTTCGCACAACTCAGCATTCACTGTTCTCCCGGAAGTCAAAACGAGCTAAAAAAAGTTTCGCCAGATGTTTCCGAACTGAACATTGTAGAAAACTCAAACTCAATAGCACAATCGTTCGATCTTATAATATCTTACCATTGCCGTCAACTTTTTCCGAGCGAAGTAGTACGAAATGTGAGATGTGTAAACATTCACCCTGGTTTCAATCCATATAACCGTGGCTGGTACCCAGGTGTGTTCAGCATTTCCAACGGGCTGCCTACCGGAGCGACAATACATGAAATAGATGATTTGATTGACAACGGTCCGATTATCATTCAAAAACAAGTTGAGGTTTTACCCGAGGATACTTC
>DMRV01000182.1 GCA_003456455.1 Flavobacteriales bacterium | reverse complement strand
CTGGTAAAATATCGTACACCTCGGTTACGAGTGCGTTATCAAGGTCACCTGCCTCAAATACCTCAATAATACAAGCTGTAGTAGTAGTAAGTCTACCAAACGCAACCTGCACGGCAGTAAGGTTAGCCGCAGCTGTAACCTCATAATACAGTCCCATTTTGAATTCATTTGCAGTTGTAGTACCGTCTACATCTCCACCGTACACTATAAGTTCAATATTGTCTTCATCATCATGAGCGTAAATATTATCTGTCATCTTGAAAAAAGATTCTGCTTCGTTGTTCGTCAGCAATTCATCTGTAGAATCTGATGCAACCGAAACCGTAACAGTATAATCGCCCACCGTAGCAGGTACAAATCCTGTTGCATACCATGTGGTGTCTGCTCCAGTTGAAACGATAGAATTGTTATCTGCAGGAAAAGTACCTGAATCTACAGAACCACTACCATCAGAAATATCATACGTATAAACCGCGTTAGGCTGAGCGGTTCCTCCTTGATTGAAACATGCAGCTCCAATAATTACCTCTTGGGATTGTGCCAAAGGAATTTGTTGATATTCAAACGCGTTATTAATATCTCCGTGCCAAACATCTGTCATAGCAAGGTCGTTACCTAAACCTTCAATAATGCGCATATCATCAATCATCCAGAAGTAAACACGGGCAGACCAACCAATTCTTAGGAAAAGCGTTTCGGATGTACCTACCGCTCCAGTAATATTAATGCTAACCAAGTCTGGATCATCTGAACCAGCGTTATTTGCTACGTTGCCCTGAACAGTATAATCGGTCCAGTTAGTTGAATCTGAACTAACCTGCACAATCATATCAACACTGTTGTTCAACCTAAAACTCTGTTCAAATTCTAACAAAAGACTTG
This sequence comes from Flavobacteriales bacterium, assembly GCA_003456455.1. Lineage (GTDB taxonomy): Bacteria > Bacteroidota > Bacteroidia > UBA10329 > UBA10329 > UBA10329. Next base: position 4,602 of record DMRV01000182.1, on the reverse strand, counting down.
GGTAAGAAGCGCCAAGATCAATTTCTGTAGTAGCAAAATAAGAGTCAAGATATTGATACGTTGTGCCTGAAGGCTGACCGTATGTAAATTGATTTGCAGAATCTGGATCATTGATTAAGAAACCATTTCCAGCAGTTGTAGAGCTAATTGGGTCATCATAATCAGCACCTTGGCTATCGTTAAAGTTTCCGTGAGATCCGTTTGTCGACCATTTCCACGGATTAATTCCCGAAGCATCGTCAGAAACCCAACCATTTGGAAATCCACCACCAAAGTCTTCTTCCCAAAGATTTGCCGACCCTCCTCTACTTAAAGTAGTTACGGGACTAGCATCATTTGACCTAACAGCCTGCGCATCGGGAATATCATTATACTGATTTACCGCTTGTTGCTGCGCATGAACTGGTATGTTATTGGGCTTCAATTGGCTAAAAGCTGACGATGTTCCGATTAACAAACATGCCAGCACGAGGTATAGGTTTTTCATATTTATGGGTGTTTTAGAAATTACAGACGAATTTAACTTTTTTGACACAAAATTTCTCACAAAAAACTGCAAACGAAAAAGGCCGACTCTTTGCAGAGTCGGCCTTTCACTTTACAAATAAAGTTCAATTACTGAACTACAACTCTTTGTGTAAGAGAAGCGTTTGAACCTACCAATTGAACCATGTAGATTCCTTTAGCAAGGTTTGTAAAATCAACAGTTGTTCTAGAAGCTTGACCAATTTTCGTAGTCAAGTTTTCAGAGAACACCAACGCACCATCAACACCAATTACGTTAATTGTAACGTTTTGATCTTCCTTTGAAACAAAGTTAATGTTCAAGTTATCCGTTGTTGGATTTGGGTAAATAATAACACCAGATACATCTTCGTTTTCCTCAATTCCTGTTATGTTTGGGTCAAACACTGCACGAATAGCTGAAGAATAATCCCAACCACTGTACCAGTTTTCAGCACCTCCAGTGCCAAAAGGACCATAATTTGCCGCACCAAAATCGTCATCAAGACCCCATCCGTCAAGATACATCACATCGTCACCTCCTGGAGTAGTTACAGCCAAGATATAACCAGTTCCAGCTGTTAAGGGGATTGGGTCATCCAAAACAAAGGTTTGCCATCCTGTAGAAGTAATATCTGCAGCCTGAATTTCAGAATCAACTATATCTTGGATGTTAGCACCAGTCTCATGCACCTCTACGGTAAGAGCAAGTGGAGTACTAGTAGACGCAGATGTTAAAGAACCAAAAGACACTTTGATTGCATAGAGGTCAGCACCAACTACAGGCACAAACAAACTACCTTGAGAATATTCTATTAATGTTTGATCCGTGGCAGAAACAATATAGCCTCCATACTCATCATCCCATAAATCTTCTCTCTCATGAGACCATTCATACTCAGAAGTTTCAAATGTAACAGACGCATCATTGTCAGCTGGAGTTTCATCCGTTGCGTCCGCTGTAATGGAGTACGTTACAACATATTCTCCAACTGTTGAAGGAGTATAACCAGTATCATACCATCCTGTATCTGATACAGCTGGAGCAATCGCTCCAGCACCAATTGGAAATGAACCTGAATTAACGGATGTTCCTCCCAACGTGATGTCGTAGTTACAAACTACGTTAGTAGCTTGGCTCCCTCCATTATTAGTTACAATTGCTCCAAGATAAACTGGAACAGTTTGAGCAGACGGGGTAATAGCATATTCCCAGTCGTTAACCACGTCTCCGTAGAATACCTTATCTAGAATTAAATCATCTGATGCTCCTTCAACAAACGCAACATCATCCACCATCCACGCATAATCACATCCGCCTTCATAACGGAATCGAATCCACACTTGAGATTCGTTTGCTGCAACACTTGAAATGTTCACTTGAGCATTGTCTGGGTTAGGCGTTGATCCATTAACAACGAGTCCGGCATTGACCTCATAAGCGGTCCATGTTGTACCGTCTATACTTACCTCAAGGAATGATTGACCTTGGAAGTTTCTATAGAATTGTTGAAACTGCACCGCAACAGAACTTTGACCAGAGAGGTCAACTGGGTTTGCGAGTTGAACGTATGCATCATCAATTCCGCAATATAAATCTGAGTCATATAGTGCAAACCCGTTACTAGCGGTAGTAGATTCAATAGGATCGATTGGGAAGTCTCCAGCAGGACCTGCAGTACCAATAACCCAACTACCAGTAGCCGTTCCAACGTTTCCAAACGTCCAATTAGCTGGAGTGGAAAAATCGTAGTAAAGTTGGTTGATAGTATCTCCAGTAGCTACCACTGAGGGTGGTACAATAGGTTGCTCAAGAGACACCTCAGGGCTAGTTGTTTTTGACAATTGCATTGGAACATACACCGACTGAGCGGTTGCCCCAAACCCCGTCATCAAAGCAAGCATTGAAACGTAGATTTTTTTCATTTTAGTATTAATTTGGTAAATAATTAGATTTTATTCCTCAAAATGAGAGCGCTAAGATAATAAACTCGCCCATCTATACTGACCCTGAAAGACAGTTACAGGCATAACAATTAATTTACAACAAATAATCGGTCGTTGTAAACATGATTATTAACCCTAAGCTGGACGAAATACGTGCCTCGGGCAAGGGCAGATATATCAACGGAAGAACGATGCGCTCCTGCCAGTTGCGTGTGTCCAGCAATTTCCTTCAGCACTTTTCCATCAATACTGAGAATGGAATAGGAGACCTGCGAGCGCGATTTCAACTCATACTCTAGCGTTATATTTTGGTTTACAGAGGCTGGATTTGGATAAACCCCAAACAAGAATTCAGAACTATTTTCTTCAATACCAACCGAACCATTTCCAAGGACAAGAATATCATCAATCGAGATTAGATTATCGTCATTGCTCTGATGTCTGAATGCTATAAAAATATCTTGCCCTTGATAAGCAGCAAGCGAAGCTTCCCATTGTTGAAGAACACCCGTGTGTCGGGTTCTATCATCAGGGTCAAATTGAAGCTCGGTGTGCATTATTCCCTCTGTAAAGGTATAAGTCAATGTGTCTTCAACATCCGTGGTTGCATCTCCATCAAACTCAGCAAAAACAGCTAGAGTATCTGTAAAACTGGTTTCAAAATTATCGGTTTTAGAAACCAACACTTGATAACCATCCATATATCGCGGCAGCTGAAAGGGCGCGGACTTCCAATACAAGTTGGCTTGGTTATCCTGTATGTGAATGCGTGGTGTAATAATCCAGTTTTCTGCACCATCGACTTCTCCTTGAAGCCACGAGTTACTTGCTAAAACTGTGTTTGTTGTATCAACATCAGCAAATCCAAATGAAAGAAACCATTCGTCAGGTCTTTCTGTGGCAGAACCACTTCCATCACCTACTCCATCAATGTCGAAATTTAACCAGATAGGGTACAGATTCGCGTCTCCATTTGGGTATTCAAGTTCAATGTAATCGATGGTTTCAGCCTCAAAATCTTCCCAAAGAAGCGTGTCGTTTTGTGCTGAAGCAAATTGGGTAAGTAACATTGCTGTAAACAGCCATAGGTAAGTTTGTTTCATATTAATTCGATTGCTTGTTAAATTTTCATAAAGATATTAAACTCAAAAAAAAGTAGCGGCATCATTAACAAATGACACCGCTACGACAAAAACACTTTTAAAGTAATTAAACTGCTGCTGTTTCCTCTGTGTATTCCTCTGTGCTTGGGCACGTACATATAAGATTCCTATCGCCACGCGCATTATCTACACGACCAACAGATGGCCAGAATTTAGATTCTGCAATATACGGCAATGGAAAAGAAGCTTTCTCTCTCGAATAAACATGGTTCCAGTTATCAGAAACCACCATTTTACACGTATGCGGGGCATTAAGTAGCACGTTATCTGTTACATCAGCCTCTCCACTCTCAACTTCGGCTACCTCTTTACGGATGGCTATCATAGCAGAAATGAACTTGTCTAACTCGGCTTTCGATTCACTTTCAGTTGGTTCTACCATTAACGTTCCCGCAACCGGGAAAGAAACTGTTGGTGCGTGGTAACCATAATCCATTAATCGCTTGGCAATATCTCCCGCTTCCACCCCTGAATTCTTCTTGAAATCTCTACAATCAAGAATCATCTCATGCGCCACTGTATTGTGCTTGCCGCTGTAGAGAATATTATAGTACGCTTCCAATTTCACTTTAAGATAATTAGCATTAAGAATTGCATATTCCGTACTCTTTCTCACACCAACAGCGCCTAGCATTTTAATGTATCCGTAAGAAATAAGAAGAATGAGTGAGCTACCCCAAGGCGCAGCCGAAACAGCCGAAATAGGCTGACTTCCTCCCATTGGAACTACCGAATGACCCGGCAAGAATGGAGCTAAGTGCTTAGCAACACCAATTGGCCCCATTCCAGGACCTCCACCTCCATGAGGAATAGCAAACGTTTTATGCAGATTAAGGTGGCAAACATCAGCTCCAATCAAACCAGGAGAGGTAAGACCTACCTGAGCATTCATATTTGCACCATCCATGTAAACCTGACCTCCATTATCATGAATAATTTTGGTTACTTCTTGAATTGACTCTTCAAATACACCATGTGTTGAAGGGTA
>DMRV01000192.1 GCA_003456455.1 Flavobacteriales bacterium | reverse complement strand
CGCTTGATGTCGCGGAGAAAACCCATATCGAGCATTCTATCTGCTTCATCCAACACCAAAACCTCCACATTTTTCAGTGAAACATGGCGTTGATCAATAAGGTCGAGTAATCGCCCTGGTGTAGCAACAAGCACGTCTACTCCTGCACGGAGTGCTTTTACCTGTGGCACTTGACTTACGCCTCCAAAAATTACGACAGCGCGCATATCAACCGCCTTGCCAAAATCGTTCACGTCTGCCAGCACCTGTGCTGCTAACTCGCGGGTTGGCGTCAGTATAAGTGCCCTCACGGGACGGTTATGTTTTACTGGGTTCTGCGATAAGCGTTGCAGCATTGGCAAAGCAAAACCTGCAGTTTTACCTGTTCCTGTTTGTGCTGATGCCAACACATCTTTGCCTTCCAGTGCTACTGGAATGCATTTTTCTTGAATAGGTGATGGTTTTTCGTATCCCTTTCGCTCAATTGCGTTGAGCAGGGCTTGGGATAGCCCTAGTTCTTTAAATGACATATAATTTGATTGATGTGAAACAGCAATCAGTTATAACGGCCATTTCTAATTAAGCCGCGAAGGTAGTTCTATTTAATTGGGGTTGCAGAAAACAAAAAACACTAGGCTTTAATGTTGAGCAGAAAGGTTAAGCCCCAATCTTTATCACTTGCAACTTGTAGCTTTACGGCTCAATACAGAAAAGCATGAGAAGTTATACGCCATCCGAAATGGAAACGCCAGAATTGCATGGCCTTTTGCTGAGCGCTGTGGCACCACGCCCCATTGCGTTTGTAAGCACAGTTGATACTGATGGGAATCCCAACTTGGCTCCGTTCAGCTTCTTCAATGTATTTAGTGCCAATCCACCTATTGCCATCTTTTCACCAGCAAGACGCGTACGTGGCAACACCACCAAACACACATTAGATAATGTAGAGACCACGAAGGAATGCGTCATAAACATAGTGAGCTACGATATTCTTCATCAGATGAATTTGGCTAGCTGCGAGTTTGGAGATGGCATAAATGAATTTGAAAAAGCGGGACTTACAGGTATTCCATCAGACGTGGTAAAAGCACTTCGGGTAAAAGAAGCTCCTGTACAATTAGAATGTAAAGTGCGCGAAGTAATCCATCTTGGACAAGAAGGTGGTGCTGGAAATCTGGTTGTTTCGGAAGTGGTGAGAATGCATGTTGCAGAAGATGTATTTGGCGAAGATGGAAACATCGACCCACAAAAACTTGACTTGGTAGCGCGTATGGGACAAAACTGGTACTGCCGCGCCAATGGCGATGCTGTATTTGAAGTTCCAAAACCTGGCCGTGAGGTTGGGATAGGTGTTGATGCATTTCCATCAAATGTGAGAAACAGCGATGTGCTTACGGGAAATGACTTAGGCAAGCTGGGAATGGTTCCAGCCCTTCCTACCCAAGCTGAAGTAAAAGCCTATTCGAAACCAGACAATATGAATTTGGAAACTGCGCATATCATGGCACAAGTTCTTCTAAAAGAAGGAAATGCAATGGAAGCTTGGAAAGTGCTTTTATCCGCAGAACAGAACTGATTTGAGCGCAGAAGTAATGCAACTAACGGCCACCACACAAGCTGGCTTTGAAGAGATATTAGCAGACGAACTACGGTCGTTTGGTGCAAGAGATGTGGAATTAGGCAGAAGAGCCGTTTATTTCAAAGGCGACCTTGGATTCATTTACAAAGTCAACTTCCGTTCGCGATTCGCGCTACGCGTACTCAAGCCCATTAAAACATTTGTGGCTATTGACGAGCAGGCATATTATGCTCGCATCAAAGCCTTTCCATGGGAGAATTACATCACCAACGATAAAACGCTTGCTATTAAGTGTGCGCTGAATTCGCAGACGTTTACGCACTCGTTGTATATGTCGTTAAAGGCCAAAGATGCCATTGTGGATAGGATGCGCGAGAAGACGGGAGACCGTCCGAATGTGGACAAGGACAATCCAGACCTTCCTATTCACGTTTACATAGATAAAGAACTGGTTACTATATCATTAGATGCCACCGGACATTCTTTACACATGCGTGGTTACCGACAAATTACAGGGCAAGCACCAATAAACGAAGTGCTCGCTGCCGGTATTGTAGAACTATCTGGTTGGGACCCTTCTACTCCACTTTATGACGGCATGTGTGGCTCAGGAACTATTGCCATGGAAGCCGCCATCAAAGGATTGAATATGCCTCCAGGGTTGTTCAGAAAATTGGGTTACGCCTTTGAGAGGTGGCCAGACTTTGACCAACAGTTGTTCGATACGATTATCCAAAGTTCGATGGATAAAATATCAGATGCTCCATTGAAAATCTATGCTTCGGATGTAAGCGCCAATGTGGTTTCAAAGGCAAAGAAGAATATCTACAATGCCGAACTTGATGAGGAAATTCAGGTTAGCGTGCAAGAGTTTCTAGAACTAGTGCCAACAGAATCAAGAGGAACCCTCATTCTTAATCCACCTTATGGAGATAGGATGAACAAGGAAGACATCGATGAACTTTATGCTAAAATGGGTGATGCATTCAAACAAAACTGGAAAGGTTTTGCCTGCTTTATGATAACTGGAAACCTAACAGCATTGAAAAAGGTTGGACTTAAATCAACTAGTAAAAAAGAGCTTTTCAATGGTTCAATCGATTGCCGATTGGCCCGCTTCGATATTTATGAAGGTTCTAAGAGGTGATTGTTTTTTGTCATTCCGAGGAACGAGGAATCTCCTATTACTACAACGAGATGCTTCCTTCGTCAGCATGACATTGTGGGCTTGTTTCAGTATCTATCAACTATTGGATTCAGACTCTGAAACAAGTTCAGTGTGACGCTGTTTAAAAACATCAAAGGGAAGCAAACTAATAACCATTGTTACTAATGAAAGTCCTCAAATTATTTCTTGTCGTAGCCATTGGCCTTCTGGCAACACAATCTCAAGCACAGGACTGGCGAGAAATGATTTCAGACCCGAATGCCAATTTTAATGAAGTAAAAGCGGCATTCTATGCCGAGTTTGGAGAGGAAGTAGGCAAGAAAGGTTCTGGCTGGAAACATTTTAAGCGTTGGGAATGGTTCATGGAGCAGCGACTTTCCGAAAACGGAAAACTGCCCAATTCCAAACTCATTTATGATGAAGTAAAACGTGCCGACCTCCAGAAGCAATTCCGTGGTACAAATGGAGACTGGCAACTATTAGGTCCAACAGGCGCACCTTCAAATGGCAGCGGTCAATCCATAGGTCGCATTTCCGCCATTGCTTTTCATCCTACAGATACAAACCAACTTTGGGCTGGCGCTCCCGCTGGTGGACTTTGGAAATCTGACGACAACGGCCTTTCGTGGGATCCTCTGACCGATGATTTACTCAACATTGGTGTAGCAGAGTTGGTCATCAACCCTCACAATACCGATACAATGTATTTGGCAACGGGAGATGGAAGCTCTAGCAATACCTACAGTTATGGAGTAATGCAATCTATAGATGCAGGCCAAACTTGGGATACTACAGGCTTAAGCTTTGGTGTAAATCAAGGGCGAAACATCCGAAGACTTATTCTTGATTCAACAAACACGAATGTGCTGATAGCAGCAAGCACCAACGGTATTTATAGAACCGAAGATGCAGGCGTTACTTGGCAAAGCGTGCAACCTGGAAACTTCACCGATGTAGAATTCAAGCCGTTTAGCCACGATACGATTTATGCCACAACCAGTTCTTCATCTCTGCCTCCGCTCTATGTTTCGCATGACAATGGTCAAAGTTGGACGCCATCAGTTTCTGGCATGGATACCTCGCCCATGGGACGGAGCAAAGTGGCCGTTTCATCAGCTTCCCCCAACGTAGTTTATGTGCTCGCAACCAACTCAACCTCTAGCTATCAGGGACTTTATCGTTCTGAAGATGCTGGAGCCAATTGGACCTTGATGTCAAACAGCCCCAATGTTTTAGGCTACGATGAGTTTGGTGCAGATGAAGATGGACAAGGCTGGTACTCAATGGAGTTGGCGGTTTCTCCTCTTGATGCAAATGAAGTACGCGTAGGCGGCATCAACACCTGGATTTCCAACAATGGAGGAACCAATTTCTTTATTGAAGCGCACTGGACTGGTGCAAATGGAAGGTATATCCATGCAGACCAGCATCGGGCAGAATATCACCCCATCACCAATCAGTTTTATGCAGGGTGCGATGGCGGGCTTTACAGACGTTCATATTATTTTGATGGATACGAAATCGTGACATCTGGTATGTCAATCACACAGTTTTATCGACTGTCTAGCGCTACAACTGACCCAACCATTCTACTAGCAGGAGCACAGGATAACGGCACGTTTCGTTGGAAGAATAACATTTGGCAAGCCGTGTTTGGTGGAGATGGAATGGAAACCATGATTCATCCTGAAGACCCGTTTATCATGTATTGCACCATTCAGAGAGGAGAATTACACAAAAGCGTGGATGGTGGAAGTAATTTTGGTGATGATATTGCTCCAACCTCTGGCGCTTGGGTCACACCATTTATGATGGAGCCAGGAAGACCCGATGTCCTTTACGCTGCATCTGGAAGCAAGGTGTACCGTTCAGACGATGGCGGTTCAACATGGTTTGACTTCTCACCCAACCTTACCTCCGTAAATTCCAGTCAATTGATTACGCTGGATGTCGCACATTCAAACACAGAATATGTTGTGGCAGGTTCTAACCGGACCATACGCATTACCAAAGACCTTGGCGGAACGTGGGAAAACATTCTAACTGGGCTGCCTAGCAATAGCATGACGTATGTGGCTTTCGACCCATTGAACGAGAATACCATTTGGGTGACTTTTTCCGGATACAGTGATGGCAAAAAGGTTTACCGAAGTCAGGATGCAGGCGAAACGTGGGAGAACATGAGCATGAACTTGCCCAATCTGCCAGTCAATTGTGTAGAGATTGAAAGAAGCTCTACAGGAGGGGTGTATGTAGGAACGGATGTTGGCATTTACTATTGGGACAGTAACCTGAGCGAGTGGGAACCTTACATGACTGGACTACCCAACGTAATTGTAAACGAGTTAGAAATTCATGAAGACGCAAACATTATTCGGGCGGCAACTTATGGTCGTGGAATTTGGGAATCTGACACTCGAAATGTGATTAACGTAGGAATTGAAGAAGCAGATAACGAGCAATCCCTTCTCAGTATTTGGCCCAACCCAGCCTCGGATTTCGTTCACATAGAGTTCCCGAAAGATGCTGAACCTGAGAATCTTGTCCTCATAGATGCCTACGGAAGAATAGTTAGAAACGCATTGAATCCTACTATAACCAACAGTCTCAGTTTAAACATTCAAGACCTCCCCAACTCGGTTTATTATCTCGCCAGTATGAAAGGTCGTAAACTTGTTGGCAGATTTATTGTAAGCAAACCATGAACAATATATTAATTACGTAGTTTAGTGTTCCAACATTGATTAATAAAACCAATTAAAAAAAAGAGTATGAAAAAGCACATTACAGTATTATCAAGCATCATGGCATTTATGGTTCTTGTAGCATTTACCCCAGTTTCTGATTCTGATGGTTTCTACAAAATTGACCTAACCAACAGCGGTGTTAAATGGGTAGCAACAAAAATCACTGACAAAACACACGAGGGTACAGTAAACCTTTCTGAAGGTGGTCTTCAATTAACTGAAGGTGTAATTACCGGTGGAAAATTTACCATTGATATGACTTCTATTGCCGTTACAGATTTAACAGGCGGAATGAAAGGAAAACTAGAAGGACACTTGAAAAACGAAGATTTCTTCAACGTTGACAAGTTTAAAACAGCCAACATTACAATTGTAGGTGTTGATGGAGATAACGTTAAGGCTAACCTTACCATTAAGGGAATTACCAACGAAGTTTCGTTCCCAGTTAAAGTTGTGTTAGACGATAACGGGGGGATGACTGCCACGGCAGATATGGAAATTGACAGAACTAAGTTTGATGTACGTTATGGTTCAGACTCATTCTTCGACAACTTGGGAGATAAGGCGATTGATGATGTTATCAAATTCAGCGTTTCCTTAAAAGGAACGAAGTAAACACTACGTCTAAATCTTATTTGAAAAAGGGAGCAATTTGCTCCCTTTTCTTTTGTCCTACATTTGCGAAATGCCCACAGAAAGAGAACGCCTTTTAAGACACCTTGCTCCCACTTCGGACAGTCCAATGGGACTTGCGATTGACCGAGCAGAGGGTGTATATATGTTCGACCCATCGGGTAAA
>DMRV01000409.1:1488-4000 GCA_003456455.1 Flavobacteriales bacterium | reverse complement strand
CTTAAATAAGGATGAAAAACCCATGTGTTTGCTCCTGTTCTCAAAGCAGATATTGAGTCGTATTTAGCCACGTTGGCCTCCACATTTAAACCTGCGGAAAACAAAACCTTCTTCTTAATGATATTGTACTTAAAACCAAGCATCACATTATTAAGTCCAAATAAGCTTCCAGACTGAATCGTATCCTGAAAATAGGTAGTGTCTGCACTTGATATTCTGTCTGCGGTGGATACGTACTTAAACGGCAAGTTGGCAGTCATTGTCAACCTGTCGGTTAACCCATAATCGAGGTACAATTGCGATGTAAAATCGGTTACTGGTCTTCTTAAACTGGTGATTTTTCCTTCGTGATTATAGAAGCTACTATAACCAACATAGGTAAACCCGAGCTGTGCATATCCACTGTTCTTTTTGCGAGGCCACGGCCCCCCGGCACTTGCAGATTGCACCAATGTGAAAACCAAAAGCACTAGTGTAATTAATCTTGTCATACTGTCCGTTTAGTGGTTAAACAAATGTAGGCAACCCATCTTTTGATGAAGCCGTCAACCCGACAATATTACGAGAACGGTTTTAAACATTCTTTAGTCGTAAAATACCACTACTTAAAATTCTGAAACTTGCTCATCTTGTTCATGTTAGTCAACTTCTTGAAGTAGTTGCCCATGTTTACCGCAAGCGTGAGATTATGAGAATGATATCCTGTACCCTGAAGATTGTAATGAAACATATACCGAATGGTCATGCTACCACGCACAATCCAAGTACGTGCGGCAACTGTTGCAACAAATCCGGTAGAGACTGAACTTCCCGCAATTTGGGCGCCATAGCCAGCCCCTAGTGCCATACCTATATTTGAACGAAAATCTCGCGTTGAATAGTGCCCGAGACTAGCTTCGAGCACCGCAGGAACGTGTGCGTAGAAAAACGTTTCCTCAATCCAACTATCCTTCACATGCGCACCAAGAGTAACAGGTAACGTAGCTGCCAAAGAAAAGTCCGCATACTTGTTGATGATATTTATTTGCGGGTTGTAGAAAATCCCAAACGCAGGACTCACGTTTTCGCTCACATGGAGCAAGTGAACCGAAGCACCAATGGAGTTTCTCCAACGGTCTTTCAGCGTAGATTTTTTCTGCGCAAACCCAATGCTTGGGAGCATGAGAATGGCAAGGAAGATTACCAGACGGTTCAAGATTCTCAGGTTTTTGGTCAAGTGCTACAACGAAAGGAACTCAAAATTGTTACTATTCTACTATTCGCAACTAGAAAAATCACTTAAACTTCCTTCCATTCGGATATATATTTGCTTATTAAATTCTAAGTCTAATGGTTTCGTTTGACGATACTGAAATCGCTTTTTCCGACAAAACAAATACCGAGCTAAACCGGGGTCGTTTGCTATTCACAATGGTTGGTAGTTCAACCCTTGTTGCCATTGGCAAAGCATGCCTAAACCTTGCATTATCCATTCGGTTTCCAATCAATAGTATTGTGCGGAAAACGGTGTTCAATCACTTTTGCGGTGGAGAAACCATTGCCGAGTGTGAGCCTACCATTGAACGATTGCACAAAGCTGGAGTTTACTCTCTTCTAGATTACTCATCAGAAGGAAAAGAAACTGCGGATGAGCTTGATGGTTCGACCCAAGAAATTCTTGCCGCAAACAATACAGGAACAAGAGACACTAGAATACCATTTTCGGTATTTAAACCCACGGCAATATTCCCAAACCGATTATTGGCAAAAAAGAATTCAGGAGCAGAATTCAGTCAAGCCGAAATGCACGATTGGGACGAGTCAAAACAACGCATGGCGCTAATTTGCTCAACGGCAAAGCAGAATAACGTTCCCATTTTGGTAGACGCGGAAGAAACCTGGTACCAAAACGCCATTGACGAGCTTGTTGAAGAACAAATGGCGCTTCATAATAAGGAGACTACGATTATATACAACACGTTTCAATTGTATAGAAAAGACAGGTTAGAGTACCTCCGAAAAAGTCTTGAACAGGCTCAACAAAAAGGCTATAGACTAGGCGCCAAACTCGTTAGGGGTGCATACATGGAAAAGGAACGGGAACGTGCCAAATCGCAAGGGTATCCATCCCCCATTCATGCAACCAAGGCTGACACGGACAAAGATTATGATGCAGCGCTCAAATTCTGTATCGATAATTACCCAAATATTCAATTGATTGCGGGCACCCACAATGAAAATAGTTCGCTGTATCTCACCGAGTTAATCCATCATCGGGAGCTAAAAAATAACGACAAAAACGTGTTCTTTTCTCAGCTTTACGGTATGAGCGACAACATTAGCTTTAATCTAGCCGCCAACGGATATAACGTTGTGAAATACGTTCCATACGGGCCTGTACTTGAAGTTCTTCCATACCTCATACGAAGAGCTGAAGAGAACACGTCAATTGCCGGTCAAACAAGCCGAGAATTATCACTCATAATGAAAGAAAAGGCAAGGAGACGGGCTTCATAAGTCCTATGAGCCAATT
>DMRV01000409.1:0-1419 GCA_003456455.1 Flavobacteriales bacterium | reverse complement strand
TACACTCATCCTAGATTCTCAGTTTCGTATTCTTTGGTTTAATGAAAAAGCAGCTCGTGAGATGTATTCCTTTTTCAAGGAAGAACTGAAAATGGGTAGCTCGTATTGGAATTATGTAGATCAAGACCAAAATAAACGGTTTATCCGGAATTTTAATGCGGCCATCAAAGGCCGAACAATTAGTACCGAACAGAAGATCCAGAAACCTGGAGGAGCAGGTGTTAATCTCTGGATTGAAGGTAGATTCAGCCCTCTGCTAAATTCAGAAGGGACTACGTACGGTGTGGTATACTCCTACATCAATATTTCGGACAGAAAGCTAGCAGAAAAGGAAAAGCTTGAAAGAAGTCAAGTTCTAGAAGCAGTAGATCACAACGATTCTCAAGCTTTCGTTCTCCTAGACCATGAAAACCGAATATTGAGCCATAATAAATTGGCTGAATTAATGTTGCCAGGTTTTGATGAAGAGAGGAATTATACCAATCATAACGTACTTGAACATGTTTACCCGGATTGGAAAACAGAGTTCGATGGCGGTATTAAAATTGCAAAGTCTGGCGGGTCAGTTGCCATTGAATTTGAGAAACCAGATGACCAGAGCATAGTAATTGAAGTGCGGTTTTCCCCAATTAAACATGGGTTAGCCAACAATCCGATGGTTTCGATTTGGGCATTTGACATTTCAGATAAGCGGCAGGCCGCAAATGATGTAAAGCAGTCTGAAGAAAACCTCAGAGCCGTTTTCAATAGTAGCTCCCAAACCTTCTACTTATTGGACCGCAAACTGAACATTCTGGCTTTCAATCAAGCTGCTGCCTGGATGGTTAAGCAACAATTTGGTTACGACCTACAAATTGGTTCGAATGCATTGGATATTACGGCTAAAGAAAACCTAGTTCAGTTTAGAGTTGAAACCGAACGAGCATTTTCTGGGAGAAAAGTTCAGGTAGAAAAGCACTTCTCTTTTAATGGAATTGAATACTGGTTTGACCGACACATTAATCCAGTAAAAAACGTGAAGGGCGAGATAGACCGAATCACTATTTGGTCTTTAGATATTACCGACAGAAAAAAGGCGGAAAAGGCGCTAAAAGAAAATGAATCTAAATTTCGAAAATTAGCATCACTTCTACCCGTAGGGATATATCAGGTTGATGTGAATGGCAACGCCACTTATGTGAATGAAAGCCTTCAGTTGATTATTGGGGCTGATTTGACTTCAATTTTAGATGGATCTTGGACAAATCAGATTCATGCATCAGACAAACCAATGGTGCGCGCGAGATGGGACACCTCAGAAAAAGTAAAAAAACCGTTTTCTCTCGAATATCGTTTCAAGAAACGGAATGGAGAAGTAGTGCATGTACTAGAACAAGCCCAGCCGTTGTTTAACCATTTAGGAGAATTTAGGGGCTATCT
>DMRV01000153.1 GCA_003456455.1 Flavobacteriales bacterium | reverse complement strand
TAAATGAATCAAGATGATTGCAGGAGAAACAGAATATATCATACACGGTGGAGAAGATAATTACGATTACTTCTTGAAAAACCTGTTTAAAAAAGATCCCAACAAACAGGCAAAACCCAAACGTACTGCCGAAGAAAAAGCAGCTCGAAAAGAGCAACGCCAACAATGGTGGGGAAAGCAAAAAGAAGGTTTTCAAAAAGCCGGAGGTGTGGAAGGTATTACCAGTACCCTAGGAAATATTGTAGGCTTTTTTAAAGACGATACGCCAACGGATTATGATGTTTCCATGGGTGGACAGCCTGCCCCTGAACCTGAGAAAAAAGGCATTTCAAAAGAAGTAATGATTATCGGAGGAATAGCCGTGCTAGTGATTGCTGCATACGGCTTTTCAGTCATGCAAAAGAATAAGAAAGTACAAATCCAGTCCGCTTAATGTTAGTACCAGTACCAACACATAACAATCGTTTTGTATTGAAGGTAGGAATTAAAGCCCTTCGACCGGTCATTGTTGCCCTTAAAGGTTATGATGCTCACAGAGCTAATTCCTATTATTTCAGAAGAAAGGTTCCTTTCAAGCCCTCGGCAATGAGAGACGGCATGAATTACAAGGAAATCTCTATTCCTATGCCTTTGTCTCCTGAAACTTTGTTGGTTGAAATTTACAATAGCGAGTCCGGTGAAGACAATGGCTATGTAATTGAAAAGTTTGAATTGGAAAAACTGGATGCTTCTGAGGTTTGGGCTCAACCTGCCATGCATCGATTCATTGACTTTGCTCAAAACTTTGCGAAGTATAGTGGCACATACAAGCCCGGATTTTTCGATTCACCCGACCATGAATTTTTGATTCAGTTACTACCAGTTATTAAAGATCAGTTTGGCAATACCATGGTAACGCCTGCAAGAACCAATCGGCAAACAGGTAGAATACAAGTGTCTAATCAGGCATTCAAACACTTTACCATTCCGGTAAGGATGTTTGTCCTATTACACGAACGCCAACACTTTCAGATACCAACACGAGAAGAACGTCCCGCAGATTTAGCTGCATTAAAGCTCTATTTGGATCTACAATACCCAAAAATTGAGGCGGTGTACGCTGCTACAAAAGTATTTGCCATGCACCCCGAAACCGTGGGAAGTCAGCATGTAACAAGAGCCCAAGACATTATCAATTTCATCGACAGGTATCGCAATACCCAAGAAATCATGTTAAACCACAAAGCCAAAGCCGTATGAACAGCAAGCAGAAAATAGGGTTATTGGGAGCTTTGGCAGTGGTCGGAACAGGTTATTTCCTTTTCAAAAATGACAAGGATGAAAAGCCAATAAGCACCACAGACAAAGAAACTAAGTTGCACGGTGATGATACCGAAAGCAACTTTATTGGTATTTCCAATGCTCGCGTTCATCAGGCATTGATGGCTCAAAATCCCAACTATGCCAAAGCGTATAAAAAGGACTTAAAAACATGGGGAACAGTATCGGGCGTGATGGATGTTTCCAATGACTTTGATGAAGCCAAACGCAAGAAAAAGAAATTAAAAGCCTTTGCCCAAAAGGCATTGGAAGTTCAGAAGAACTACAAGGAAAAGGCAGCTCATTTACCTGAAATATCCAAAACACAAATTACGCTTACCAATAATGGTACTTCGGTTAGAACCATCAATTTATGGGGAGCTAATATGGGTACTTCTATTAGTAAGCCATTACCCGAAGATGTTCAGGATCATGAGGTGAATCAAGAGATACAAACAGGCGTACATCCTCAAAATGTAGGCTTCAATTCATTCAATGGCTTACTGTATGTAGCCAATCAGTTGAGTGATAGTATTACTATCATGGACACAACAGGAGCAATTGTAAAAACCGTTGCTTTGGGTAGTGTTTATCCCGGATTTGTATCTCCTGTGGATGTTGCCTTTAGCCCTTCCAATGGTGAAGCATGGGTGGTGTGCTCGGTTGAGAATACAGTTAAAATACTGGATGCTTCCCACAATATCATTCAAACCATTCCAGTAGGCAATCGACCAACTTCCATTGCTTACAATCCTGAAAATAGCTGTTTTTATGTGAGCAATTTATTGGATGATACGCTTTCCAAAATTAACAGTACTAGCTACAATGTAGTGGCAACTTTAAATACTGGAGAGGATCCAAGAACAGTTTCGGTATGGAATGAACAAGGAACAGTTTGGGTAAGCAATTCAAGTTCAGATTCGGTAAGTGTGTTTGATACAGCCGATAATCTGCTAAATGAAATAAATGCCACAGGAGATTATCCTACGGAGTTTACTTCTTCTACAAGCAGCTTGTTTTTGATAGCCAAGAACAGCAATGAGTTACTGGAGCTCAATCCACAAAACCAAAATATTGAAAACACTTATCCATTAGGGTTTCAACCGAGTGGAATCATCTATAATCCGGTTAATGGGTTTTTATACGTGTTGAGCAGTCAAACTGGCTTAACCTATATTTATTCCACTACCGGAACACGTTCAGAGACTTTGTCGCTGAACAATGCACCGAACATTGGTATAGCTGCATTGCCAAGTGGCGAGGTATTTACAACCAATACAAGTGGTGGCAACCTTGCTTTTATCGGTTATTCCGAAAGCAGTAGCGACATTACAATAAATGAAAGTTACCCTGAAAAACGAGCGGAATTTCAGTTCAAACCTGCATTGGTTAAACATGCCAAGTTTGTGTTTTCGGATGAAAACCGAGCAAGTGGCTTAAAACTGATTCACCAAAGTCCAACAGGGAAACAACACGTTACCCCGATTTCATTCAACAATTACAAAAGTCCACAAAACTACCTCGATGTAGCGGAAGTAACAGCCGTTCGTGGT
>DMRV01000003.1 GCA_003456455.1 Flavobacteriales bacterium | reverse complement strand
GCATTTTGAAGATGTGGAAATTGGCGAAACGCTTATCACTCACAAGCACACCGTTACAGAAACAGACATTATCAACTTTGCTAATGTAAGTGGGGATAATTTCTATGCCCATACAGATGTCACTTCGCTAGACGGAACGCTCTTTGAAGGTCGCGTAGCTCATGGCTATTGGATTCTATCAAAAGCAGCGGGCATGTTTGTAGAGAATAGAAAATGTCCTGTATTGTTAAACTACGGTATTGACGAAGCCCGTTTTACTAAACCCGTTTATCCCGGAATGACCATTGGCGTAAAACTTACGTGCAAGGAGCGCATTCAGCAAGAGAAGAAAGATGATGACGACATCCGCAAGGGAATCGTAAAGTGGTTGGTTGAGGTCTATGACCAAGACAACGAAACTTGCGCCATCGCTACTATATTAACTATGGTGAAGAATAAAGAGCAGTAATCTGTCTACCAAATATCATCAAAATCAACTACCACATCGGAAGTTTTAGGATGCGCTTGGCATGTGAGTACCAAACCTTCAGAAACTTCTTTATCGGTTAGCGAGTAGTTGAGTGCCATAGAAACCTCGCCCTTCTTTACACGCGCTAAGCAAGTACAGCAAACACCACCTTTACAAGAGTAAGGCACATCCAAACCAGCACGGTCTGCAGCATCCAAAATGGTTTCGTGTCCGAGTTCCATCTCAAAATTGAATTCATCGCCATCCATAACCACCGTAATTTGGCTATTTACAGATTCTGAGTCCTCTTCAATAATAGATTTAGAAGCAAAGCCCGCTGTAGGGTTTGGAGTTCCAAACAGCTCAAAATGAAGCTTTTCTTCATCTACACCTTTCTCTCTAAGTACCTTTTGAGCTGCATGAATAATTTGCTCTGGGCCACACATGTAAAACGCATCAACCTCCTTCGGGTCAAACAAAATCTCACTGAACTTTCGAATCTTCTCCTCGTCAATTCTACCACGAAACAGCTCAGAACCCATTTCCTCCTTACTCATCACATAATGAATCTCTAATCGGTCAGGAAAACGGTTCTTGAGCGCATTGATCTCATCCACATAAATAATTGTAGAAGTGTAACGGTTCCCGTAAAAACACGTGAACGTACTCAGCGGCTCCGTCTCCAACACATGCTTCATCATACTAATGATGGGTGTAACACCGCTTCCTGCACAAAAACTCACATAATGCTTCTTATTTGCTGCATCCGTCTGTACTATAAACCGTCCGCGAGGAGCAAGGGTTGAAAGCTTATCGCCAACTTTTAAAACACGGTTGGCAAAAGTAGAAAAACGTCCATCAAGAACCTCTTTCACACCCACGCGAAGTTCGCCTTCTTGTGGTGAAGAACTTATTGAATACGAGCGTTTTATGTGTTCTCCATTCAACTCATGCTTAAACATTAGATACTGGCCCGGAATAAATTTAAATTCCTCTCTCAGCTCTTCCGGAATTCGCAATTTAATAGACACCGCCTCAGCAGTTTCTCTCTTTATGTCAACAACCTCAAGCGAATGAAAAGTAGCCATGCTTTACCTATTTATTTCTGACAAATCTATCACATCTAAACACAAGAACAATCAATAATTGGGCGTTCCTCCACGCTTTGGGGCGTGGCGTCAGGCTGTCCGCTATATCTTTTCTTCGTTCCTCAGAAAAGGATGCCGCTTCCATCCCTAACGCGCGCTGTTTAATAAGCCCGCAGTAAGGCAAGGTGTAAGTCTATATCTAATAACTTCGCAAGCCATAACCAAACACAGAAAGATTGAGCAAGACAGATTTTACAGAACTGAAAGAACTGCTTTCAACGCCTAAGAAGATTGCCATTGTGGCGCACAAAAGTCCAGATGGAGATGCTATTGGCTCTTCGTTAGGATTGTACCACTATTTGATAAATAAAGGTCACGAAGTGGAAGTGGTAATGCCCAATGATTATCCCGTGTTCTTAAAATGGATGCCAGGCAATGATAAAATTGTTCTTCACGAAGGAAATGAGAAGAATGCCGAAGCGTTGATAAATGCAGCTGAGGTGCTTTTTTGTTTGGATTTCAATACGCCAAGCCGTGCGTTTGGACTTGAAGAAGTGATTCAGCGTTCAGAAAATGTGAAGGTCATGATTGATCATCATCCGCAGCCAGATGACTATGTGAATTTTATGCTTTCAGATACTTCAGCCTGTTCAACTGCTGAGCTCGTTCATCGGTTCGCGGGAATGATGGGAGATAAAATCCCGAACAAGGAATCTGGCGAGTGTCTGTATTGCGGCATTATGACTGATAGCGGGAGTTTCCGTTTTCCTTCAACCACGGCAGAAACGCATCGCATTGTGGCCGATTTGCTAGATCTTGGCGTGAAGAATGATGAGGTTTATAACCTGGTACATAGCACTAGTTCGGAGCATCGTTTGCGCTTGTTAGGTTATTGCATTGATGATAAATTGGAAGTGCATCCAGAATACGCAACGGCTTTTATTTCACTTTCTTTAGAAGAAAAGAAACGGTTTCG
>DMRV01000050.1 GCA_003456455.1 Flavobacteriales bacterium | reverse complement strand
ATGCAATCAGGAGGTTACGTGTTCACGATGAATCAGCAATTGCAGCAATTCATCAATGGTTCTTCCATGATTGAAGATGTATTGCAGAAATGGGCTTGTAACACGGGAGTCAACTTTAAATTGGATGATGAAATTGTGAACGTGACGGATTGGGCTCATGACGACATCAACCTTATTGGTCTTTCAAACCCTGGCCAACTACCATCTTATCTTTTAGGAAAAACCATAACAACATTTTCAGGTTGCGGAACGCCAAATGGATTGCAGTGGAACTTAATTGAGGTTGATATTCTCCTTAACAGTGACATTGATTGGTGGACTGGTGAAGGGCAACCAACGAATAATAAGTACGACCTTGAAACAGCTGTTGTACACGAAATTGGACATGCACATTTGTTGCAGCACAACAACAACCTTAGCTCGCCTATGTATTTTCAATTGACGGAAGGTTCAATGCGTAGAGACCTACAAGAGCCATCTATTGGAGGTGGGAGTTATATAAGCACTCAGTCGGCAGAAACCACATCAACATGTGGAGAAGAATTGCACGAACAATTTGATTTCAGCACCTGCAATTTGAGTGTAATCAATGGAATTGAAGAAGAGTCTATCAACTCGATTTCGGTTTACCCAAATCCCTTCAACAATCAGATTGTAATTGACGGAGAATGGGAAAGAGGCAGCCGATTTTTTGTTTTCGATGCTACTGGAAGAGCAGTTCTCAATGGAGTTATGAATTCGAATAGCCAAACTATTGGTACGAATCAGCTTTCTAAAGGTGTTTACTTGCTTGAAGTTCGAGATAATGTCAAATCATCCGTCCAGCGATTGGTCAAAAACTGATTCCTTTGTTGCATGAAAGCAGCAGTTTCAGGTTCCACAGGTTTTATCGGCAGAATTCTTATAAGTCTTCTAAAATATGATAGCGACTTCTCTGAAGTTCAAGTCTTATCACGAAGAGAAATAGAGCTTTCGGACAAATTCAACGTACTGGTTGGAGATGTCTCAACGCAAACTTTACCAAGTATTGATGTTGCTTTTTGCTCATTGGGAACGACCATTACCACAGCTTGCAGCAAAGAAGCATTCTACAAAGTTGACCACGACTTGGTCATCGATTTTGCCAAAAATGCAAAAGCTGCTGGCGCAAAAACGTTTGCACTTGTTTCTTCAGTTGGCGCTAATCCAAAGACTTCAAACTTCTATTTGAAAGTGAAAGGAGAAACGGAAAAAGACCTCGAAGCCATGGGATTTGAATCGCTAATAATTCTTCGTCCTTCTATGCTGATGGGTGAGCGAAAAGAATTCCGTTTGGGAGAGCTAATCGGAAAAGGCGCCATGACACTTCTCAACCCAATCATGATTGGCTCTCTCAGCAAGTACAAGGGAATTCAAGGAAAAACGGTTGCTAACGCGATGGTCAAACTCGGAAAGGAAAGCCTAAAAGGTACTCACGTGATTGAAGGAAATGACCTTCACGCTTTTTTCTGATTGAGCAGTGCACGTTCTTCAGGCGTTTTATAACTCACAAAAAAGTTGAACCAAGCGGCTCTAGAAACTCTAAAAATGGGAGGAAACAGAAGCACAATTGCAGCAGCATTCAGACCTAAATACCACATTACATCAAAGTGCCATAAGACAATCATAGCCACAAAAACTGCAACGCTCAAAGCGATGGTAAGCGCATAACTCACGTACATCGCTCCGTAGTAAAACCCTGGTTCTGGCCAATATTTCTCCTTACAAACCGGACAAACATCTGGCATTTTTTCAATGTTGCTGTAGTTGTAAGGGTTCTTCGTCAGGAACAAATCTCCTTCGTGGCAACGAGGACATTTGAGTTTAAGAATACTGTAGATTTTAGTGCCTTCCAACATCTATTTTCCAATTTATTGACAAAGGAAACCACATTCTTGAAAAGCATCGCAACTTAGGTCACATTTCAGCAGACAATTCCGCACTTTTGCAAAATGATATCACTCAACCAAGTTTCCGTACAATTCAACGGAAAATTTCTCTTCAATAACATCTCTTTTTTGGCCAACCCAAAGGACAGAATCGGTTTGGTTGGTAAGAACGGAGCAGGTAAATCAACGTTGCTCAAGGTTATTGCTGGTCAACTGGAGGCCGAATCTGGTGTTATCTCAAAGCCAAGTGGGGCCACTATTGGCTACTTATCGCAAGACATCAAGCCGAAGGCTGGAAAGACCATTTTTGATGAGACGTACAGCGCACTTGAAGAATTGCAAGAACTTGATGTGAAGCTCAAGGATTATACAAAGCAGTTAGAAACGCGTACGGATTACGAGACCGATTCGTACATGGAGCTCATACAGGATATGCACGTAGCTAATGAGCGATTTAGTTTGCTTGGTGGCGATACTGCCGATGCTGAGGTGGAGAAGGTGCTGATGGGGCTGGGTTTCATGAGAAAAGACCTCACCCGGAAAATGGAGGAGTTTAGCGGTGGTTGGCAAATGCGTGTTGAATTGGCTAAAATTCTTGTGCAGCGACCAGACGTTTTACTACTGGATGAGCCCACAAACCACTTGGATATCCTCTCCATCGAATGGTTGGAGGAATTTCTTAAAATCCATACAGGTACAGTTATTCTTGTTTCTCACGATAGGGCGTTCTTGGACAACATTACCAATCGCACGATTGACATTACACTCGGTAGAATCAATGATTATAAAGTACCTTATTCCAAGTACGTTTCTCAGCGAGCTGAGCGGATTGCTTTGCAGATGGCTTCTTACGAGAATCAGCAAAAATATATTGCCGATACCGAGCGCTTCATAGATCGTTTCCGATCAAAAGCATCAAAGGCCACACAAGTTCAGAGTAGGATTAAAGCTTTGGATAAAATTGAACGAATTCAAGTAGAAGAACAGGACAACTCGGTAATGCGACTACGCTTCCCTCCTGCTCCGCGTGCAGGAAAAGTGGTGGTTTTGGCAGAAAGCGTTTCTAAAAGTTATGGCGATTTAGAGGTTCTGAAGAACGTTGATTTGATGTTGGACAGAGGCGAAAAAGTTGCATTTTTAGGAAAGAACGGAGAAGGAAAAACTACATTCTCAAAGATTGTTGTTGGTGAGCTTGATTACACCGGAAAAATGGAGCTTGGCCACAACGTGTCGATGGGTTATTATGCTCAAGACCAAGCAGAATCTTTGGACTCAAATAAAACCGTTTTTGAAACGCTTGATGATGTCGCCCGTGGAGATGTACGCAAAAGGCTTAGGGATATTCTCGGTTCCTTCTTGTTTGGAGGTGATGACGTTGACAAGAAAGTGAGTGTACTCTCTGGTGGCGAGCGTGGTCGACTAGCATTGGCAAAATTATTACTCGAACCAGTTAATCTGTTGATTCTCGATGAGCCAACAAACCACTTGGATATGCACTCGAAAGACGTGCTAAAGCAAGCGCTTAAAAATTATGATGGCGCCATGATTATTGTTTCTCACGACAGGGATTTTCTCAGCGGCTTAACCGAGAAAGTATATGAATTCAAGGATAAAAATGTGAAAGAACACATTGGCGATGTGTATGAATTCTTGGATAAAGTGAAGGCAAACAGTATTCAAGAATTCAGCCAAAAACCGAAAGCTGTTGAGGAGAAACCTACATCCCACAAGGAAAGTAAAGAAGAGCAAAAAGCTCGAAAGTCACTAGAAAAGGAAATACGAATTGCCAAAAACCAATCTGAAAGGTTGGAAAAGGAGATTTCGACCATTGAAAAGGAAATTGCCGATTTAGACGAACTCATGCTAGATGCTGAGGCTTACAAAGAAGCTTTGGAAGAGCGTGATGTGTTTAAGGAATACCAACAGAAGCAACAATTGCTAGATGGAAAAATGGCTGAATGGGAAGAAGCAGTAAACAAGCATGAGACACTGAGTAGTCAATAGATTAAAAGCGACCTTCTTAAATGTAAAGAGCCACACTCCTTCGAGTGTGGCTCTTTTGGTTTTCTGAAAGTTTGAAACCCTAGTCTCCGCTGATAATATTCCCGAGTAAATCACCACCTAAACCAGCAGCACCTTTTCGCTCGCCTTTCTTGCCAAATCGCGCTGCGGCAGAAATTCTATCTGCCAAACGGCTAAATGGAAGCGATTGTAGATAAACGATTCCAGGACCAGTAAGATTGGCGGTAAACAATCCTTCGCCACCAAATAGTGAGTTTCGGAAACCACCAATGAACTGAATATCGTAGTCCACAGTTGGAGCAAATGCCACTAGGCAGCCCGTATCAACACGCAATCTTTCACCGGGTGCCAAATTCTTCTTGATGATGGTGCCACCAGCGTGAACAAAGGCAAGGCCATCGCCTTCCAAGCGTTGAAGGATAAATCCTTCTCCACCGAAAAGCCCCGCGCCAATCTTCTTTGTGAAAGCCACTTCAATCTCAACGCCTTGCGCGGCACATAGGAAGCCGTCTTTCTGACAAAGGAACTTTCCGCCTAGTTCTTTCAAATCCAGTGGAATAATTTTTCCTGGATAAGGAGCCGCAAATGCAACATGACTTTTACCTGCGCCAGTATGTAAAAAGGTAGTGATGAAAAAACTCTCACCTGTAATCAATCGCTTAAAGCCTTTGAAAATCCCACCACCAGTATTGGTTTGCATCTGAATGCCATCTTCCATAAAAAGCATAGCTCCCGCCTCTGCCCTCACTGCTTCATTCGGGTCGAGTTCAATCTCAACCGCCTGCATATCATCGCCATGAATCTTGTAATCTATTTCGTCAGCCATTGTTTTTCTGTTTGGTTCGGTCCAAAGATGGAAGAGAAAAGGAAAAAAGAAAAATGTACGGCAATGATTTCACAAACGTTCACAATTACATTTGCCGTATGACCAAGATTGTCGGCATTATTCCATCGCGCTACGCAAGCACGCGATTTCCTGCAAAACCTTTGGTTGATATTGCTGGAAAAAGCATGATTCAGCGCGTGTATGAGCAAGCTTCAAAAACTGCTTCATTGAACGAGGTAATTGTTGCCACGGATGACCAGCGCATCTTCGACCATGTTTCAGCTTTTGGTGGGAAAGTGGTGATGACCTCCACAGAACATCAATCTGGCACCGATCGCTGCGCGGAAGTTTTAGAGAGTCTGTCTGACGTTGATGTAATTATCAATATCCAAGGTGATGAACCTTTTATCGAACCCGAACAAATAGATCGACTTGCGAGTTGTTTCGAGAACCCAGAAACGCAGATTGCCACCCTCATTAAGAAGATAGACAGCCAGGAAGACCTTGATAGCGACACTGTGGTTAAGGTGAACAGAACTGCTTCAAACCAAGCAATCAACTTCAGCCGAAAGGCTTTTTCTGAATTAAGAGACTCCTTCAAACACATTGGCATTTATGCATATCGGTCTCATACGCTGAAAATCATCGCAAAATTACCACAGTCGCAAAACGAATTGGTGGAAAAACTGGAGCAATTGCGCTGGCTCGACAATGGTTTTGAGATACAACTCGCTGAAACAGAACACGAAAGCAATTCGGTAGATACACCCAAAGATCTTGAGCGACTTTTGCGCCAGAGAAACCTATAATTTCCCGTACTTTGGCACGTTCCTAAAGCATGTTATCAAACCAACTCGGACATATCATTACTAATCAGCTGCGCGAGCAGCCTTTGGTGGTTCTACCTGGGTTTGGTGGCTTTGTAAAAGACCACATGAGCGCTGAGTTGGACGAAATGCGAAATCGCATTCACCCACCAAAAAAGACGGTGGTTTTCAATGCGCGCCTTTCACACAATGATGGTTTGTTGATTGCTGCTTTTGCCACTGAGAATGAAGTGAGCTATTCTACCGCAGACAAGCTGCTGACTGATGCCATTTCTGAACTCCGTTTTAGACTGAACAATGGAGAAACGATTGTTTGGGAAGGCCTTGGTAATCTCAAGAAATCAATTGAGAGTAGCGTTGAATTTGAAGCAATCGCAACGCCAGAAATTCAAGATGAATTCTTCGGACTGAAGCCAGTTTCACTCAACCGAATTGAGAAAGATAACGTAGATAAGGTGCGTGAATTAGTTGCTGCTGATGGACCAGTTGCTACTAAAGTTCGTACACTCCCAATTAAACGAATTGCCAGCATTGCCGCTGCGGCCGTTGCTGTTGGTTTTCTGATGTGGATGCCAATACAGAATGGTGCATTGAACAACGGTAAAGTGTTGGCACAGCAATTCAATCTGTTTCCTACAAATACAGAAGTTGCTTATTCCGCCCGTCAGTTTGACGAAAGCTGGATTAGCAAAGGTTTTGAAAGGGAAGATGCGCTTGGTGCCAAGTATGAGAAGGAATACCTTTCACTTTATCTTACGAAGAACACTGGCAATGCCATCGTTGTAAAAACAGATGCCATTCCTTCAAGCGAAGTTGACGTTGAAACGGAAGAACCAACTTCTTCAATCGATGAAAGTGCTTCATCATTTAAGGTAATTGCAGCAACTTTTGGAACGAAAAATGAAGCTGCGGACTACGTTGCCAAAATGATTAAACGTGGTTTCGGTGCCGAATACGCTGGCAGAGACAACTCAGGTCATTTGGTAGCCTATGGAACGTACGATTCCATCACTGATGCCAAGAAGATGTTGTCTTCGGTAAGTCTTTCTAATAAGGAAGCTCGTATCGTTTCAGGAAGCTAATTCGTCTTTCGACTCTTCCTCAATTGCCTCATTTTTCCCTCTCGCCTTTCCGTATAGTTTGATAGCTACCATCATTACAATGGCAAGCATAATTAGACTTCCGAGTCCGAATATCCACGAGACGGAATTCTTAAGAACAACTACGAAAACGATACTGAACAAGAACAGCGTAGCTACTTCATTCCAAATGCGCAGTTTAACCGACCCCCATGTTTGTTCATCATTCTGAAATTTTCGAAAAACCTTATGGCAATAGAGCTGGTACAAATAAAGACCTCCAACCATGCTCAGCTTTACATGCATCCACGGCATCGACAAATACCCTGGGGTGTAAACAATCATCCATGTTCCAAACACCAACGTGAGAACTGCGGCTGGCCACGTAATGATGTACCACAACCGCCATTCCATCAGCTTGTATTGCTTTTCTAAAATGCTACGTGCTGGTTCTTCCTTTCCACGTGCTTCTGCGTGATAAATGAATAATCTAATGATGTAGAACAACCCTGCAAACCATGACACCACAAAAATGATGTGCAGAGCAAGTATGTACCTAATATCGAATTCAATAGTTGATAGAAATTCCATGGAGTAAAAGTATTAATCATGCTGTGCACCTTCTCGATTATGGCGTCTAATTTCTTTTTGAATCTCTAAGTATGAAGCATAAGCAACGCCTCTCTTGTGATTTGCAATGCTGATATCAGCAATGCGACTCCATTGCTTGAAAAGGTCGCGCCAAGCAAGAAAAATGGAGCGGCCAGGCTCGAAAATATGGCATGGCTCCGAGTTAACACCATTCACTTCAATCACTTTGAAATCATCATTGAGCAAAGCCTCCATCGAGTCTGTTCGAAGGTCAAAACGGCCAATATGAAACCCATCAATCTGCTTGGCGAGATTGTCAAATACGGTTTCCAATTCTGGCGAAATCAAC
>DMRV01000054.1 GCA_003456455.1 Flavobacteriales bacterium | reverse complement strand
AGCTTGGCGCATGAGCCAAACAGGTGTTCGTTCTACTTTTTCTCCTCGCGCAGCGCGCAGCAAAAGGTCATTTTTTAGCATGCTGCAAAGATAGTCTCATTGGTTTAAGAAATGGTGAAATAGCTGTCTTTTTGAGTCGCTGAAGCTTCGCGTTGTATTCACGTTAGGGATTGTAGCGGTTACCCCACAGCGTAGCGAGGAGTAAAAGCGGAAAGTCCGACCCTTTGCGCAGCATTGGGGAACGCCCAACCCAATGTTCGGTATGGTGTAATGTTTCCGTTTAATCTGCCTTGATAACTCTTAACAAACTGGCACTTAACCTAGTTGTGCAATACATTATCTTTGGCGCAATCTCAGAGCAGAAGACCATGAAGCATCTAACAAATTGGGGAGGAATTCTCGGGCTGGCCTTAATTGGCATTTCACTAGTTCTTTATTTGCTCGGTATGACCGAGGCATCGTGGGTACAGTGGGTAAATTATGCTGTAATTGCGGCAATAATTTATGTTGGAACGCAGGCTAAACGAACAAGTCAGGATGGCGTTTTGTCCTACGGACAAGGGCTTAGTGCGGGTGTTGGTATAGCATTCTTTGGAAGTGTTTTGGTAGCGTTTTACACGTTTGTATTCTTCAGTTTTATTGACCCAGATATGCTGCAAGACTTGATTTTGAGAATGGAAGATGAGATGTACAATAGCGGAATGCCAGATGCTCAGGTGGAAATGACCATGGACATGTCGAAGAAATTCATGCAGCCAGGACCCATGTCTGCCATGGTTGTTCTTAGCTACACGTTTTTAGGCTTCATTATTTCGCTTATAACTTCCGCCATTCTAAAAAAGGAAGGAGACCCATTTGCTTCGGTTTCTTCAGACTCTGACGATAAATAATTGTAGTGCTTATATCAGTTGTAATTCCTCTTTTTAATGAACACGAGTCGCTACCTGAGCTTACTAGGTGGATTGATGAAGTGATGCAGAAAAATGGCTTCAATTATGAGGTTGTTTATGTGGACGATGGAAGTACAGATGATTCTTGGAAAGTTATTCAAGAATTGAAGCAGAAGTATGCGCAAATTCGTGCACTTCGTTTCAGAAGAAATTATGGTAAGTCAGCTGGTTTGAATCGCGGTTTTGATGCTGCAAAAGGCGACATCGTAATTACCATGGATGCAGATTTGCAGGATAGCCCGGAGGAAATTCCAGAATTGGTTAGAATGATAGCTGAAGACGGTTTTGATCTTGTTTCTGGTTGGAAGAAAAAACGCTTCGATCCTATCACGAAAACTGTTCCCACCAAACTATATAATTGGGCGGCAAGAAGTATGTCTGGTATTAAGTTGCACGATTTTAATTGTGGACTTAAAGCGTACAAACAAGACGTGGTAAAAAGCGTGGAGGTGTATGGCGAAATGCACCGATACATCCCGGTTATTGCCAAATGGGCTGGGTTTGATAAGATTGGTGAAAAAGTAGTTCAGCACCAAGAACGAAAATTTGGTGTGACAAAATTCGGAATTGAGCGGTTTATTAATGGACCTCTGGATCTTTTGGTAATCACTTTTATGAGTCGTTTTGGGAAACGACCGATGCACTTTTTTGGTGTTTACGGAAGCTTGATGTTTCTGCTTGGTGGAGCGGTTAGTGTATGGCTCATTCTCGAAAAAATTATTGGGCTCGCAAACCATGCGAAGGTGCGAGAAGTGACCGATCAGCCTATGTTCTATCTCGCCATTTTGGCTATGATTATTGGAACCCAATTGTTCACAGCAGGATTTTTGGCTGAGATGATTTCACGTTCATCATCCGACAGGAACAATTACCACATTGCTGAAACAATAGACTAAAATTGGCTGCAGCCCGCAAATGTGTAATCATTGGCCCTGCGTTTCCCTTGCGTGGCGGTATTGCGCAGCTTAACGAATCCTTATCGCAGGAGTTTACCAAGCAAGGAATTGAAACCACCATTTTTTCCTTTTATCTCCAATATCCAAACTTTCTTTTTCCAGGAACAAGCCAAAAAGTGGCGTCTGATAGGAAAGGTCCCGAAGGAGTACATGTTCGTTCAACAATTAGTTCTATTAACCCCATTAGTTGGTGGTTAACGGTTCGGGAAATTTCGAAGGCGAAGCCCGATTTTGTGGTTGTTCGTTTTTGGCTTCCATTTATGGGGCCGTGTTTAGGAACTATTTGCAAATGGCTAAAGTCAAAGCTTAATATTCCGGTCGTTGCCATTTTAGACAATGTAATTCCTCACGAAAAACGAATTGGGGATAACGCGTTTACACGATACTTCCTGAATCAATGCGATTCTTTTGTTGCTATGTCTGGTAGTGTTTTAGATGAACTTGCTGGCTTCGATAGGGCGAAACCTAGAAGGCTGCTTTACCATCCAATTTACGATCATTTTGGGGGTAAAGTGGATAAGTCTATGGCGCGAAAGCAATTGAAACTTGACGATCAAGAAAAAGTGATTCTGTTCTTCGGCATCATCAGAAAGTATAAGGGGCTATCTCTATTGCTAAAGGCAATTTCTAAGATGAAAAACACTTCAAATTTGAAGCTAGTTGTTGCAGGCGAATTTTACGAAGATCAAGCGAAATACACGAAGCTCATTGCCAAGTATCAGCTGGAGGAACATGTGATTGTTCACGCTGGTTTCGTTGATAAACATGAGGTCAAATTCTACTTCTGTGCTGCCGATATTGTGGCTCAACCGTACTTGAGTGCCACGCAAAGTGGGGTTACTCAAATTGCATATCATTACGACACTCCTATGTTGGTGACCAACGTTGGGGGACTACCAGAAATGGTGCCGCATGGAAAAGTAGGATATGTATGTGACGTCAATCCCGAGTCTGTCGCTGCCTCATTGGATGCGTTTTTTGAAGAAGGAAAAGGAAATGAGTTTCAGCAAAACATCTTGGAAGAAAAAAAACGCTTTTCATGGAGTTTCTTTGCTGATGAAATTCAAAAATTAGCGATTACCAAAGTATAACTCGATGCACCCGAATACGGTCATTGCTTGGCGCCTATTCCCATCCAATTCAGGCACGT
This sequence comes from Flavobacteriales bacterium, assembly GCA_003456455.1. Lineage (GTDB taxonomy): Bacteria > Bacteroidota > Bacteroidia > UBA10329 > UBA10329 > UBA10329. Next base: position 124 of record DMRV01000054.1, on the reverse strand, counting down.
AAATGACTATATTTGCCGCTTCGTAAAAAAAGTCTCATATCATCAAAAATTCGGTGTTGAAACAAATTGCAATGGTAGATCTCGGAACGCAGTACAAGCGTTTGCAGGTAGAGATAGACCGAGC
>DMRV01000439.1:1298-5453 GCA_003456455.1 Flavobacteriales bacterium | reverse complement strand
TTCAAGTATTGAATTCATTGCTAGTGAACAGGAAGCGGGAGGAAATAACTTCTACACCCAAGGCAACATTGATGTTTATGACCGAACTAAAACAGGTGTTGTAGGATTCTCACACACATATTTGTTCAAGAATGCGAGCTACCTGAAAACAACCATAGCAGCTAGTACGCAGCTCAATCAGGATGTTGTAGACAGTGTAGATATCAATCAGAATCCTTTTGATTGGTATAGACAGAATTTCCAAGACCACCGTTTTCAAGGTTCGGTTTTTTATAAAAAGAAATTCAATGCCAAGCACAATTTGAAAGTCGGAACGAGAGCAACGGTATTCTATTCCATTTTGCAGGACAGTGCTTTCATTCCTACTTGGGATTCGTTCCAAACGCTGACAGATTTTGATGGTTTTACAGCCTTGCTTCAACCCTACGCGCAATGGCAGTGGCGTTGGAATGATTCGTGGACGCTAAATACAGGTGTTCATGGACAGGTGCTGACCCTGAACGGCTCGTTTGCAGTTGAGCCGCGATTAGGTTTGCAGTGGAAAGTAAATCCGCGACACAGACTCTCGCTTGCTTATGGTTTGCACAGTCAAATGGTNNATGGTAGCGTTAGACAGATATTTCTTGGTGATGGAAGATTCGTTAGGAAACAGAGCCACCCCAAACCGCAACCTCGATTTTGTTCGTAGTCATCACGCAGTTATAGGTTACGATTGGAGTTTGCCTTTTGATATGCGCCTCAAAGTTGAAGCGTATTATCAGTACATCTACAATGCTGGAATTGATCGCGATAGCAGTTCTTACTCATCCCTAAATGTTGGAAGTTTTACCCAAGATGGACCAGACGATATTATTAATGGCGGAACGGGAACCAACTACGGTTTGGAAATCACTTTTGAGAAATTCCTCACAAACGGATATTATTGGCTGCTTACAGCTTCGTTCTACGATTCTAAGTATATAGCAAGCGATGGCGTGCAACGAAATACCGTTTTCAACGGAAACTATGTGGTAAACGTATTAGGCGGATATGAGCTACAATTGAACCGAAAAAACCCAAATCCAAACTACAACGAAAAACAGCTTAAACGCTTTAATAAGAAACAGGAAAGCCGACTAGCTACAAAACACTCACTCAAGTTTGATGTGAAGTTTACACTAGCCGGTGGCTCACGATACACACCAATTGACATTGATGCTTCCGCCATTGCAAAGCGTGCTGTTTATGTGGATGAATCTGCTTATTCTCAGCAGTTTGAGCCTTATTATCGATTAGATTTAGGACTCACGTATAGGATGAGTCGGCCAAAGGTTACTCAAGAATTCACGGCCTCCTGTCAGAATGTGACTGATAAAGCAAACCCATTGTATAATCAGTACAACCCAGATAAAAATCAATTGGTAAATGTGAACCAATTAGGCATTTATCCACTTCTTCAATACAGGATACTATTCTAGGGTTAACCTGCAACCACGCCCATTTTCAGCGCGTACTTCACAAGGCCAACAACGTTTTTTACCTCTAGCTTTTTAATAAGGTTGCGTTTGTGGGTGTCAACCGTTCTGATGCCACAATCTAGCTTTTCTGCAATTTCCTGATTGGTAAATTCTTGTGCTATCAATTTTAGCACTTCGCCTTCTTTTTTGGTAAGCATTGGTGTAGACGACTGTGCACCCATTGCAAATTCCCCAGAAATTTTGGTCAGCACTTCGCTGCTAAAATGTTGCCTTTTCTCAGCCACATCAACAATTGCACGAATTATTTCGTCTTTGGTAGAATGCTTTAAAATATAACCTGAAGCGCCTGCCTGAAGGACTTCTTTAATAAACCGTGGTTCATCATTTATGGTAACTGCCAAAACCCTCACATCCGGATGCTGATTCCGTATGGCTCGAGTGGCTTCAACGCCATTCATTTCAGGCATCATAATATCCATTAAAACCACGTCAATTTGTCGCGAAGCGCAGATGTCCAATGCTTCTTTGCCATTGCGCGCCATATCTACCACAAGAATCTCCGGTTCTCCTCTCAAAAGAGCGGAAAGTCCATTCCGAATCATTTCGTGATCGTCAGTTATCAGTACTCGAATCATTGTCTTAAAGAATTGCTTAAAGGTATCTCAACTGTTGTAACTGTGCCCTTACCTAATCCAGAATCTATTTCTACTTGTCCTTGAAAAACTTCTGCTCGTGACCAAATATTTCTCAACCCAAGCCCGCTCGAAGCACTTTTTGGGTCAAACCCAATGCCGTCATCTTCTACCATTAGTACAATTGAACTACCATGGTTTATTACTTGAACGTAGATTTGTTGGGCTTTTCCATGGCGAATAGAGTTGTTTAATAACTCTTGACACATTCGGAATATCGCTTTTTCTAATTCAGCGGAGAAACGCTCATTCATATCGACTAATTCAAGCGATATTTTCAAGTCAACTGTGGCATTACATTTTTCTACTAGATCTTCAAGAGCGGGCTTTAAACCGAAGTGCCAAAGCACATCAGGCATCAGGTTTCTCGAAATATTTTTAACCTCAGAAATAGCTACGCCAATGTTTTCTTCCAATGCGTGAACTCTCGCATTAAGTTCACCTGCCTCATCTTGGTTATCAACACCCGATTTTAAATGTTGGAGGTTGAGTTTTATAGCGGTAAAGAGTTGTCCGAGCCCGTCATGTAACTCTTGCGAAACACGCATTCGTTCGTTCTCCTGTCCTTCAATCAGGGCTTCTCGATGGTTTTTTTCAATGGCTTTTGTCTCGGTGATATTGCGGGCAATACAAATGACGGTTATTACACGGGTTCCGTGGAAGATTGGAGAGAGCGCAACACCAAACATGATTTGACTATTGCCATTGGGGTGCTGTATCTTCAACTCTGTTTTCAGCGGTTTCCCAGTAGCAAAAACCGAATTAACAAGTTCCATTGTGTTTTTCGCATTCTCTGGCAGCATCACCTCTTCAATGGTGCGCCCAGCCCACTTTGTGCTTTTAGGAAGCTCTTTGTACTCGTTTACAGAAAGAATATAGCCTTCGGAATTTACGGTCATAATAAGGTCATCGGCATGTTCGAAAACCGACCTCCACCTGGCCTCAGATGCTGCGAGGGCTTCTTGTCCCATCTTCTGACTGGTAACGTCATTGCCAACAGCTTGATAACCAAGAAGAGTTCCTGATTTTCCGTAAAAAGCGGTTGCCGACCATTCTTGCCAAACCAAATCACCTTCTTCGTTATAATTCCGAAGTTCCCAAATACGCTGTGGCTCCCGTGCTGTAAGTTTTTGCATTTCACGCTCACATTTTTCCAACTCACTTGGGGGGAAAAGGGATGCAAACCGCGTATCTAAACTTGAATCTTTGAATTTGAAGAATTTTGTAAACGCACCGTTCCGAAAAATGACCACTCCTTTTGGGTTTATGCGGCAAATCATTTCCGATTGCGCCTCCACAATACTCTGGTAGCGGTGCTTAATCGTATTAAGTTCGTCTGTAAGCTGGTTCGTATCCGTAATGTCTACAACAGAAACAAGGACTAAGGAAAGGTCTTTTTCGTGGCCGGGAAGAACGTTGAGGTTGAACTGGACGTCAACAGTATCCCCGTTAACGTTAACGAATGATCCTTCCGCTTGAAAGAATGTTTCGCCTTCCGAAAGAGCAATAAATTCGTTTAAAAATATTGATTCGGATTCTGGGGTGAAGTTTCGGTGAATTTTTCTGAGCAAACCCTCTTTATCGGAAACCCCGTTAATCTCCAAGGTTCTCTGATTCACGTTCTGAATCTTAATCAAATCGATACATTTTTCAAGTAACTCAGGATTGTTCTGGAAATGTGTTCGGAGGTCGTTTATACCAGCAGCTTTCAGTCCGTCTAAAAAGAGCTTTACGTGCGAAAAATCTTCCTCCCAAAACGATATCGGAGCGTTATCAAAAATGAAGCGATATTTTGCATCGGAAAGACGAGCAGATGTTACGTCTCGCGAAATTCCGATAAGTCCAATCACATTCCCCTTGGCATCACGCAGTGGCGTTTTGGTGGTTGAAAAATAACTGTTGCCGACACCAAAATTCCCGCGATTCTCGTACGTAACCGAATTCCCCGTTTTAAAGAGTTTATTATCTGCTTCAATAAGTTTTCTTACTGATTCAAGACCCAATAA
>DMRV01000439.1:0-1274 GCA_003456455.1 Flavobacteriales bacterium | reverse complement strand
CTCAAGATCCTTGGCATAAATAGAATCTGACGCACCTTGAATAATGCTGTTTAGCAAAGCATTTTCGCGAGCCAATAGACGAATCTGGTCTTCTGCTCTTATGGTAATGGATTCTTCGGACATCGCGAGTTTGAGTGAACTAATTTAGCTTTACCACTTCAATCAGCACCATTATTGCATGAAAATCCGTGTTCTATTTTTCATTTCCTGCTTGTTCGCTCTTTCCTCTTGTACACTAATTCAACCTCTAGAGGTGAAGTCTGTGGTGTGCTGCGATATTCCGAAAGCGCTGAAAGCAGAGACAGAATTGGCGTTTGTGGTGAAACTTTACAACCCGAACGACTTTCCTGTTAACGTAAAAAGTTACTGTTTGGATGTACGCCTAAACGGAAATACACTTGGAACTGCAGAGTCTAAAGAATTGACCGAAATCGAACCAAATAAGACGTTGAGCAAGTCTATTACAATTAAAACGACCTCTAAAAAATTGATGAGTGGAGGGCTGATGATGGGTTTGAGCGCACTCTTAGGAAATAACATGACCAATTTCGAGGTTGAAATAGCTGGTTCTGTTGTGGGTAACGCCAAAGGATTTTCCAAGCGCGTTCGAATTCGGGAGAAATACCCGATTAAACTGAACCTTTAATCAGAAAATTGGAATACAAACGTTTTTCGGTTCGGTAAAGAATCGAAGAGCTTCCCAGCCGCCCTCGCGACCAACGCCTGATTGTTTTACACCTCCGAATGGAGTTCGCAAATCGCGAACGAGCCAACAGTTTACCCAGACAATTCCAGTATGAAGTTTGGCTGCTAGGTGATGAGCTTTGGTTAAATCCGAAGTCCAAACGGTGGTGGCCAAACCATATTTGGTTCCGTTGGCATATTCAAGTACTTCTTCCTCGGTTTCAAATGGTTGAATGGTAACAACGGGACCAAAAATCTCTTCCTGATTGGTACGGCATTGTTCGTCTAATCCTTCAATAACTGTCGGTTCAATAAACCAACCACCGAGTTCGGTTTTGGCTTCTTTTCCGCCACAAAGCACGGTGCCGCCTTCCTGTTTTGCCAGTTCAACATAGGATAGAACTTTATCGAAATGCGCTTTGGAAACAACTGCTCCCAATTTCACATCAGGTGATTTCGGGTCTCCGACCTTCATCTCCTTCACCATTTCTACAAAACGTGCTTTAAACTTATTGTAAATGCCTTTTTGAACGTAAATGCGTGAACCGCACAGACAAATTTGTCCTTGATTGGCGAAGCTAGAATTGAGA